>JAVHWE010000618.1:0-10817 GCA_032160285.1 Micromonosporaceae bacterium
AGGAGTTCCTGCCGCCGCTGCTGGCCACCGCGAAGCTGATCGGAGAGGACCTGAGCTCGTCGGTCGCCGCCCGCCGCCCCTGACCGGTCGACCGGACCGGGGCGATCTCGCCCAACTCCGCGAACCCCACTGCGAGAAGTAGAAGCAACGGAGCTTCGGACGTCGGGTCCACGCCGGTGAACCGGCCGGCCGGGCCTACCCCTTATGGGGCGCCATAAACCGTCCCGGCGATTTGGAGGGTGTCAGCGAGGGTTGTCGCCGCGACATTGCTCTTTCTTTCCTGGCAACGCTGTGTGATTGTGCCTTCAGGCATACGCGTTTGTCGATGGAGTGGTGGTTTCCGGTTGACCCCTGCCCCCGCCCCGGAAGAGGAGTGACCCCTTGAAGTACTCGCTGCGCATCATCGCGGTGGTTGGAGCGCTTACGACGGGGCTGGCTACCGCCGGTACCGCCGCAGCGGTGCAAGCCATGCCGGTCGGGCCGTCGCCCAGTACCCCCGAGGGGGCGCGTTCGCTGGCCGCCACATCGGCTGGAGCGGTTGTCGCCAGCCGCCCCGGTTACCTGCAGGCCAGTTCCGACGAAGCGTATATCCAACACCCGGTGATCTCGTCCGGTACCGCCCAGTACGTCCCCTACGACCGCACGTACAAGGGTCTGTCGGTGGTCGGCGGCGACTTCGTCATGGTCACCGACCTCAGCGGCAAGACCACGTCCGCCTCGGTGGCCCAGCAACGCCCGATCGGTAGCCTGTCGACCACGCCGACGCTCAGCAAGAGCCAGGCGGAGACGGTCGCGCGCGGTCAGTTGCCCACGGTCAGCGGCATCGAAAGCACCACGCTGGTCGTGTTCGCCCGCACCGGTCCGGCCCGGCTGGCGTGGGAGACCATCGTCACCGGCCGCAACACCGACGGGCCGAGCCGGCTCAGCGTGTACGTCGACGCGGCGACCGGCGCGGTACTGGGGACCCAGGAACATGTCCTGTTCGGTGACGGCAGCGCGGCCTGGAATGGCCCGAACCCGGTCCACCTCGACACCACCAACGTCGGCGGCACCTTCTCCATGACCGACCCGGTCGTCCGCAACCTGAGCTGCCAGGACCTGGCCACCCGCCGGGCCTTCACCGGGCCGGACGACAGTTGGGGCAACGGCAACGGCACCAGCCGGGAAACCGGCTGCGTCGACGCGTTGTTCGTCGCGCAGACCGAGGTCAAGATGCTGCGGGCGTGGCTCGGCCGCAACGCCATGGACGGCACCGGCGGCGCCTGGCCGATCCGGATCGGCCTGAATCAGCAGAACGCCTTCTACGACGGCACCGAGGTCCAGGTCGGCCTGAACACCAGGGGCCAGTGGATCGGCTCGCTCGACGTGGTCGGACACGAGATGGGGCACGGCATCGATGACCACACCCCGGGCGGCATCTCCGGCAGTGGCACGCAGGAGTTCGTGGCGGACACCTTCGGTGCGATGACGGAGTGGTTCGCGGCCGAGCGCACGCCGTTCGACACCCCGGACTTCACCGTCGGTGAGACCATCAACCTGGTCGGCACCGGGCCGATCCGCAACATGTCGGACCCGTCCCGGCTGGGGCACGCCAACTGCTTCTCCGCCGCCATTCCCCGCACCGAGGTACACGCGGCGGCCGGCCCGGGCAACCACTGGTTCTACCTGATGGCCGAGGGCAGCGCACCGACGGACGGCCAGCCGGCCAGCCCGACCTGCAACGGCTCCAGAGTGACCGGCATCGGCATCCAGAACGCCGCGAAGGTCATGTACAACGCGATGCTCCGCAAGACAACGGGTGCCTCCTACCCGAGGTACCGGCTGTGGACCCTGCAGGCGGCCCGGGCTCTGTTCCCGGCCGGGTGCACCGAGTTCAACACGGTCAAGGCGGCCTGGGACGCGGTGAGCGTACCGGTGCAGGCCGGCGAACCGACCTGCTAGTTGGTTCAGGTCACCGGCCGGTCGAGACCCACCCGCGGTCGAGACCGGCCGGTGCCGCTGCACCCTTACCCGAAGGAGCTTCCGTGTACGACCGACTGGCCGCTCGACTCGGCGGCATCCTCCTCGCCGGCAGTCTCATCGTCGGCACCACAATCGCCGCACCGGCCGGGCTCGCCGCAGCCGCGCCCGCCGCCCCCCTCGCGGCGCCTGCCGTCCGCGTCGCCGCGGCGCCCACCCTGGCCTCGACCATCGCGTTGAACAACTGTTCGGCCGCGTTGGTTCGGTACCCGACCTCCGCCGACGGCGACCGGGCGCTGATGCTGACCAATGGTCACTGCTACGAGGGTGGGATGCCGGGCGCCGGTGTGGTGCTCCAGAACCGGGCCAGCAGCCGTACCGGCCGCCTGCTCAACTCCGCCGGCACGGCGCTGGGCACGGTACGGGCGGACCGGGTCCTCTACGCCACGATGACCGGCACCGATGTCACGCTGTACCGGCTGACCGCCACCTTCGCGGCGCTCCGCACCCAGTTCGGCGCCACCGCCCTGACGCTGGCCGATACCCATCCGGCCGACGGTGTCAGCATGGCGATCCCGTCGAGCTTCTGGAAGCGGATCTGGACCTGCCAGGTCAACGGCTTCCCCAGCACACTGCGGGAGAGCGTGTGGACCTTCCATGACTCCATCCGTTACAGCACCGACTGCACCCTCATCCACGGCACGTCCGGCTCACCGATCGTGGACGCGGTCACCGGCCGGGTGATCGGCATCAACAACACCGGCAACGACGACGGTGCCGTCTGCACGCTGAACAACCCGTGCGAGGTCGACGCGAACGGCACAACCACCGTGCGCAAGGGCCAGAGCTACGGGCAGGAGACGTACTGGTTCACGACCTGCCTGGGCGCGTCCAACGTCCTCGACCTCACCAAGAGCGGTT
This sequence comes from Micromonosporaceae bacterium, assembly GCA_032160285.1. GTDB lineage: Bacteria > Actinomycetota > Actinomycetes > Mycobacteriales > Micromonosporaceae > Planosporangium. The sequence continues at coordinate 2,881 of JAVHWE010000618.1, forward strand.
GCCTACTCACCAAGCCCGCAACCGGTCAATCGGCTCCGACCCGGTTGCGGGCGATCTGACGCGGACGCCGAGCCGGGGTGCCGCGCGCGTGGCTCCGGCTCGGCTCCGTCCGCTCAGTCCTGCTCGCCGGCCTGGTTGTCGAGGATCACGGACAGCTCGTGGGCCAACGCGCCCAGGCTTTCGCCCCGGTACACACCCGCCATCTCGTCGAGCAGCCGAGCCGCCACCGCGGCCTGCGCCGCCGTCAGGAGCGCGTGGCCGGTCGAGCCACCGTCGGTGAGCCGGGCCCGCAGACGCGCGGCGTACCCGTCGCGGTCGAGCGGGTTACCCGCCACATCCCGGACGGTCGCGGTCGGACGCGGGGCGACCGTCCCGGCGGCCGCGGCCGCGCTGAAGTCGGCGTGCGCGGGGCAGTAGTCGGTCTGACGGACGGGGTTACAGGTCCAGCCGACGGCATGATCACGAGCCCAGGTGCGGGCATCGGCGTCACTGCGCCACCGTTCGGCGGCCGGCGGCTCCAACTGGACCGGGCACCCCGCCACGTCGCAACTGAGCACCACCCGCCGCAGCATGTCTCCTCCGCTGGACAGGTGGATGCTCACGCTGCTCGCCTTCTCGTCGGCTAACCGGTTGGCCGCGCCCCGGCCGGTGCGGCGGGCTCTCCGCGGAGCGACCGGCCACACCCCCGGGTGTCCCTTGAGGCTACCCCGAGCCAGTCCACATCGGTGGATGGACGACACCGCACCGGCCGGGGTGTCCGGCCACGACGGAGAAGGTCACGGAAGCGCGAGGCGGACGATACGCTTCCAGACGTTCAGGGTCTGGTGGGCCAGCGGTCCCGTGTTGTACCGCAGTCCGAACCGTTCGCAGAGGGCGCGCACCCGCGGGGCGATCTCGGCGTACCGGTTGCTGGGCAGGTCGGGGAACAGATGGTGCTCGATCTGGTGGCTCAGGTTGCCGCTCATGATGTGAAACAGCGGCCCGCCGTCGATGTTGCTCGAACCGAGCAACTGCCGCACGTACCAGTCACCGCGGGTCTCGCCGTCGAGCTGGTCCTCGGTGAAGACCGTGGCCCCCTCCGGGAAGTGACCGCAGAAAATGATGGTGTGCGACCAGAGGTTGCGGGCCACGTTGGCGGTGAAGTTACCCAGCAGCACGGGCAGCCACGACGGTCCGGCGAGCAACGGGAACGCCACATAGTCCTTGGCCACCTGACGGCCCGCCTTGCGCAGGACATGGCGCAGCTGGGTCAGCGCCTCGCCCCAGCTCTTCTCGCCGCTCCAGGCCCGCTCCAGCTCGACGTCATAGACCGCGATACCCCATTCGAAGAAGACCGCCAGCGCCGCGTTGTACAGCGGTTGAGCCAGATAGACGGGGTGCCACGGTTGCTCCGGGCTCACCCGCAGCGCGCTGTAGCCGATGTCGCGATCCCGGCCGAGCACGTTGGTGTACGTGTGGTGCACGAAGTTGTGCGAGTGCTTCCACATGTCGGCCGGCGAGGCCGAGTCCCACTCCCAGGTGGTCGAGTGGATGTCGGGATCGCGCATCCAGTCCCACTGACCGTGCAGGACGTTGTGACCGATCTCCATGTTCTCCAGGATCTTCGAGACGGCGAGTGCGGTCGTGCCGGCGAGCCAGGCGGGCGGCAGAACGGAGGCGAACAGCAGTGTCCGCCCGGCCGCCTCCAGTCCCCGTTGGACGGCGATGACCCGACGGATGTACTGGGCGTCGTCCGCGCCCCGGCTCGCGATCACCTCGTCGCGGATGAGGTCCAGCTCGCGGCCGAACTCCTTGATGTCGACCTCGCTGAGATGCGCGATGGCGGTCACCGGTCTGCCTCCTAGAGTTCGATCTCCACGTCGCCGGCCGCGGCCGACACGCAGGTCTGGATGAGTTCTCCCTCGTCGCCATGTTCGCGGCCGGTGCGCAGGTCCCGCACCCGTCCCGAAGCGAGCCGGGCCACACAGCTGTAACAGATCCCCATCCGGCATCCGCTCGGCATGAGGACCCCGGCGTCCTCCCCCACCTGAAGCAACGGTGTGCCGGCCGCGGCGTACACCGCCCGCCTGGCCGCGGTGAATCGGACCCGACCACCGCGGCCACCGCTGGACGCCACCGCCGGCCGGAAGCGCTCGACGCGCAGCCGCGATGCCACCCCGTGGCGACGCCAGTGCCTTTCGATGTCGTCGAGCAGCGGTGTCGGCCCGCACGCCCAGGCGTGGCGGCGCGACCAGTCCGGGCAGACGTCGGCCAACGCCGCGACGGTGAACCGACCATCGCCGGCGACCGCACGGGTGTGCCGCTCGTACAGCCGCAGTCTCGGGAATCTGGCGGCCAGCGCCCGCAGCTCCGCCCCGAAGATGACGCCGTCCCGGCTGGGCGCCGAATGCACGACAACCACGTCGGGCATCACCGCGCGCGAGGCCATGCCGCGCAGCATGCCCATCACGGGCGTGATTCCACTGCCCGCGGTCAGGAACAGCAGCCGCGATGGAAGCGGCTCCGGAAGTACGAAGGTACCGTCCGGCGGCCCCAGGCGAACGATCAGTCCGGGCGCCGCGCGGCCCACCAGGTAGGTGGAGACCACACCGCCGGGGACGGCCTTGACGGTGACGGTGATACAACCGTCGCCCCGCTCCGGCGGCGACGACAACGAATAGGTTCGGGTATGCCGCACCCCGTCGACGTCGACACCGACCCGTACGTACTGACCGGCGCGGTGCCCGACCCAACCCCGGCCCGGGCGTATCACCAGGCTGGCGGCGTCCGCGGTCTCCGGCCGGACCGCCTCCACCCGCCCGCACAGTTCTCGCGCCGACCACAGCGGATTGAGCAGCCCGAGATAGTCGTCGGGCAGGAGCGGCGTGGTCAGCCAGCCCACCGCATCCAGGACGCGCGGGCCAACCTTCGGTGCGCGTCTCCCCTCCACCACGTCGGCGACGAATCCACCGAGTCCATGGGATAAAGCGACCACCCGGGAGCCCTTTTCCTGACCTGTTTCCTGCGCTACGCGACGTACGCTACGCCACCGTAGGTACGGATTCCGGGGAACGATGCAGCCGGACCCGAAAGTTGCCGTACCGGCCCCGACAGCTGGCACGGTCGGCGCGAACCTACCCGATGACGGGTCTGTCGATTTCCCAGCGGGCGCATCACCGGCGGCCATAGCGTCGCCGGGTGCGATGGGCCTCGCCGGACGGCGTGTGGCGGGCGGCGGTGTACGAACGCGACGGCGAGCTTCGGTTCGAGATACACCGCCACGACGGTCCGGTCCGCTCCGGCCGGCTCACGATCCTGCGGGCGCACGAGGAGCTCGACGCGGTGCTCGCCGACCTCGGCGGGCCGACGCTGGCCGAGATGGTGGAGATGTAGGTGGGTTCACGACCGCCGCCGTCCGCCATGCCCCCCGCGAACATTCCAACAACCGGCACCCACCCTGGTCGGAAAGGCTTTGCCCGATTTACCACAAGTTGCCGACCGGGTGAAGGGCCGGCCGCGACGGGCCGGCCGGCGTACAGTGCCTTCGAAGTACATCGATGAATGTGACCGCCTGCACCGTACCGCGCAGCCACTCCTCCGATGAGTAGGTGCTGGGTACTCCGGGCCGTGCCACCCGGAGTGCCCAGCACCGCATCGGCTCGCGGCTACGAGCCGGTGGCGGCCGGCGGGTCGCAGACGCTGAGCGCCAGCACGGCGGCGTCGTCGTCCAGACCGTCCCCGAACGAATCGAGCAGGTCGGTTATCGCGGCGATGGCCGCGTCCGCGTCGGTGGGAGCCAGGTTCGTCGCGAACCGTCGCAGCGCCTCCGAGCCGTACCGGTTGCGGGACGTGTCGATACGGGCGTCGGTGAGACCGTCGGTGTACAGCAGCAGGGTGTCGCCGGGCGACAGGTGCAGGGTCGTCGTGGTGAACGGCGCATCGGGGATGAGGCCGACCAGCGCGCCGTGCGGGGTTGGCTGGTAATCGGCGGTACCGTCGGCGCGCAGCAGCAGCGCGGCCGGGTGCCCGCCACTTGCCAGGGTGGCGTCGAAGCCGTCACCGGCCGGGGCCAACATACCGACGATGACGGTGCAGTATCGCGAGGAGCTGTCGTGGTGCTCCTGGTACAGCACGGTGTTGAGCAGTCGCAGCGCGGCCTCCGGTTCTCCAGCGTAGGCGGCTGACGCGCGCAGGGTGTACCGGGCCCGGGAGGTCACGGCCGCGGCGGCCACGCCCTTGCCGCAGACGTCACCCAGCAGGAAACCCCATCGGTTGTCGGCGAGCGGGAACACGTCGTAGAAGTCACCACCGACCTCGGAGGCCGAGGCGGTGTGATAGTAGGCCGCCGCGCGCATCCCCGGCAGCGCCGGCAGGGTCGGCGGCAGCAGGCTGCGCTGCAGGTCGGCGACCAGACGTCGGAGGCGCTCGCGATCGGCGTCGGCGTCCCGGCGGGCGTGCAGTATTTCCCGCTCGTACGCGCGGCGGTCCCGGGCGTCGAACACGGTGGTGCGGATGACGAGCGGCTCGCCGTCGGGGCCGGTCTTGACCACCGAGGTGAGCAGGGCGGGCAGCCGGGTACCGTCGGCGGCCCGCAGGTCCAGGGCCACCCCGCCGACCTCCCCCTCCAGACGCAGCAGCGGGGCGAGGTGGGTCTCGTGGTAGATCTTCCCGCCGGCGGTGAGCAGATCGGTGAGGCGGCGACGGCCCACCAGGTCTTCGCGGGTGTAGCCGAGCCAGGTCAACAGCGTGGCATTGATTTTGGATATGGTGCCGTCCGGACGGGTGGACAGGTACCCGCACGGCGCGTTCTCGTAGAGGTCCTCGACGCTGTCCGCCGGCACCGCCGAGGTGGCCGGGGGCGGGTCCGCGGTCATGTCGGGCCGCCCACGAAGGACCCGATCGCCTCGGCCACCGCATCGGGCGCGCTCAACTGGGGGCAGTGTCCACTCGCGGCCAGGGTGATCCGCCGGCTGCCCGGTATCTGAGCCTGGACGAACGCACCGACCTGCGGCGGTGCGAGCGCGTCCGGCGCGCAGTCGAGGACCAGGGTCGGTACGGTCACCGCCGCCAGGTCGGCCCGGTTGTCGGACAGGAACGTGGTGCGCGCGAAGACCCGCGCGACGTCCGGATCGGTACGGCAGAAGCTGTTGGTCAGCTCCGCGGCCAGTTCGGGGCGGTCCGGGTTGCCCATGATGACCGGTGCCATCGTCGCCGACCAGCCCAGATAGTTGCTGTCCAGCGAGTCCAGCAGATCGTCGATATCCGGGCGGGTGAAACCGCCGCGGTAGTCAACGTCGTCGATGTACCGTGGCGACGGCGTGAGCAGCACCAGCTTGTCGAACCGGTCCGGTTCGCGGATCGCCGCGATGACCCCGATCATGGCGCTCACCGAGTGACCGACGAAGACCACCGGCCCCAGCTCCAGCTCGCGACAGATGGTCAGGACGTCGTCGGCGTAACCGTCCAGTGTCGAGTACCGCGCCTCGCTCCAGGCGGACATGTCCGACCGGCCGGCGCCGACGTGGTCGAACAGCACCACCCGGAACTGCTCCGCCAGCGCCGGCACGACCAGACGCCACAGATTCTGGTCGCATCCGAACCCGTGGGCGAGCATCACCACGGCACCGCCGGCACGGCCGGTGACCACCACGTTGTTGCGCTTGCGCACGTCCACGCTGGGCATTGTCGCATCAGCCTCCGACACGGCCGGGCATGCCGCGGGCCGACCACCCCGGCAGTACCATCGCTGGTGCGAACCGCGACGGATCCGCCCGCCCATAACCATCCATACCCATAGCAAGGGAGCGATCGTGGAACCGCTGTACACGATCAGCGAGTCCAGCCACGACGGGCTGGTGCGTCTCGCGCTGGAGGGTGAGTTCGACCTGTCCGGCGCCCCCACGATTACGGATCGGGTACGGGCCCACCTCACCGCCGACACCACGGCCGGCATCGTCATCGACCTGTCGGCAGTCACGTTCCTGGACTCCAGCGGTATCAACGCGCTGCTCGAAAGTAGACGACTGGCGACCGAGTCCGGCCGCGCCTTCCGGGCCAGCGGCGCGCGGGGGCCCGTCGCCCAGGTCCTCGACCTCACCGGGGTCGCCGACTATCTCGCCGCCACGCCGCCCACTCCGGACGGAGAAGCACCGTAGGACGGCGGCGGCCCGCCACCCCGGTGGGCGGCGGGCCGGCCGCTCTGTCCGCCGACGAAGCCCGTGACGATGTTGGTGAACTGGCAGGTGGACGGGGCGATAGAGGAACAAGTCGGGGATACCCCGCCGCCGGGGCAGCCGCCGTTGTCGCGGCCGACCGACCAGAACGCCACCGAGGCGATGTGGTTGGTGTTCGCGTAGCTGACCACCTGCTGGGCGTCCTGGGTCTGGAAGACCGGTCCGGTGTCGTTGCGGCCGATCATCGGGGTGAGCCCGAGCATCGCCTTGCGCTGCGCGTCGGACTTCTCCGGGTAGATCTGCGCCAGCTGGGTCAGGACGGAGCCTGCCGCGAGGATCACCGAGTCGCCGAAGTCGGGGACCGACAGACCGTAGTCCATGGTCATCGGGTTGACCGTATTGACGTTCAGGCCGTTCGCCTTCGCGCTGGTCAGCACACCCGTACCGAGGGCGGGGTTGAGGCCGAACGTGTCGGCCTGCAGCAGCAGGGTGAAGGTGACGGTGACGCCGCGCTCGCGCTGCACCTGGGCGAGCGCCTTGGTCATCAGGTCGATGTTGACCGCGGCCTCGACGTCGACATCGATGTGCGTGATGTGCAGGGTGTCGATGACCCTCTCGTACGCCGCCGCGAGGGCCGCCTGGGTGGCGCACAGGTGCTCCAGGTACGGGCCGACCGCGCCGCCGAACGCCACCGTGACGTCACCGCCCTGTGCCTTGACGGCGTTGATGTCGCCGACGATCCGCGAGTCGGTCAGCGGGATGGTGCCGCCCCAGGTCGGTGCGCAACCGGCGGCCGAGCCGATGATGAACGCCGTGGTGAAGAACCGCTGCCCGGTCGCGGCCGCGACGGAGGCCATCGACGGGTTCGGGATCGTGATGTCGATGTACGGCCAGGCGTGCTTTCCGCCCGGCGCGGGCGGCGGCGGGGGCGGCGGCGGAGTGGTCGTCCCCGGTGCCGTCGGCATCCAGGTCTGCGACCCGTTGCCGCCGTTCTTGCAATCCCACAGCACCGCCGGGGTACCGCTGGTGACGGCGCTGGCGAAGATGTCCACGCACCGGCCGGACGTCGGGTGGCTGAGCGCGTTCGTCGCGGTCTGGGTCCACCGTTGGCTGGCGGCACCCGAGCACGCCGCGATGACGATTCTCGTCCCGTTGGCCGTGCCGGCGGCGGTGGTGTCCAGACACCGCGCGACACCGCCGATCGTCACCCGGATCTCACCGGCGGTCGTCGTGGTGTACCGCTGCCCCGCGCCACCGTTACAGGTCGTGATCTGCACGGCGGTGCCGACGGTACTGACGCCGCCCCGGACATCGAGGCAGCTGCTGGAGTGCCCGTTGACCAGTTCCACGGCGCTGAACGCCGCGGACGCCGGTGCGGACACGGCGACCACGCCGGCCGCGCCGGCCAGCGCGACGGCGCCGAGCGCGACGGCCCGGCCTAACCGGGATCTGCGGTGTAAGGATGCCGCGGGACTGCTCATCGGATCTCCCTGGGTGGCGTGGTGAAGCCCGGGCTCATCGACCGCTGCGGATCGATACGGGGAAATGCGAATAGCATGAGCGCATCGCAAACATCAGTCAATAACCTTTACAGTATCGTCGGCGTCCGCCCCGCGACGCGGGCGGGCTGGCGGCGGGCGCGACCCACCATCGGGTGTACAAGGTGGACCTCACCGAACGGGTCAGCTACGACGAGGAACACGTCCGCACCCAGCCGCGTCAGGTCGTACCGGCACGGACCGGTACGACCTGACGGGGCGTGCAACTACGAGTTGAGCGCGGCGA
>JAVHWE010000010.1:0-4023 GCA_032160285.1 Micromonosporaceae bacterium
CGCGGGCCCACGCCTGACAATCAGATCGGCAACCAGAGCGCCAGTACGTTCGGCGGCTCCCAGCCGACGATGGACGTGTGGGACTGGCGGCACCGGTAGCTGACGCCGCCGAAGGTCACGACCTGGCCCACCGTGTACGCCACGTTCGGTGCCCAGGTGCCGCCACCCGCCGGCGGCGGGTTGGTCGGCGGCGGGGGGTTCCCGGGCGGCGGCGGTCCGGTGGTCGGCGGCGGCGGGTTGGTGGCGCCACCCGTCTGGTACACCGCCACGTAGTCGACCAGCATCGCTGCCCCGGACTGGGTGGCGGCGGTCGGACCGCCGCCGAACGCCGCCGGGAACGCACCGCCGATCGCCACGTTCAGGATCAGGAACATGCCGTGGTGCGTCGCGTTGTTCCACGTCGCCGCGTCGACCTGGCCGGAGTTCACCGAGAAGATCTGCGCACCGTCGACGAACCACCGCATCACCTCGGGCGAGACGCTGCGGTCGTACTCCACCGTGTACGTGTGGAACCCTGTCTGGCACCCACCGCAGCCACGCTCGCCGCTGCCCAAGCCGGTTGTCTCGTTGCACGGGCCGCCCGGGCTCACCCCGCAGTGCAGGGTGGCGAACTCCGAGCTGCGCCCGTTGATGTCCTCCATCACGTCCCACTCGCCGATACTCGGCCAGTTCGTCGCGGCCGCCGGACGAGCCGCCGCACCCATCGACCAGAACGCCGGCCAGTACCCCGCCGCCGCCGCACCCGACACGTTCGGCTGCTGCAACGACGCCTCGAACCGCACCTTGCCACCCACCGGCGCCGCGAAATCCGTCCGCTGGGTTTCGATCCGACCCGACGTCCACCGACCCGCCGCGTCCCGAACCGGCCGGATCGCCAGGTGACCCGCACCGTCCTGGAACACATTGGCGGTGCTGTTGGTCATCGTCTCGACCTCACCGGTACCGAAGTCCGGCGCACCGCCCGGATCCGACGTACCGAGGTCGTACAGCCAGTTCGCGGTGTCGACCCCGGTGTTGGCCGCACCGGTGAAATCATCACTGAAAACCAGGCTCATGCCGCCCGGTGGCGGCGGCACGGCCGCACTCGCACCGGTTCGGGTGGTTATCCAACTCCCGGCAACCACCACCATCACCGCCGCGATGGTGAGTAGCCGGAACGCGCGGCCGCGAGGGCGGCCCTGCACGTGCACCGAAGACAACATGGGAGACCTTCCATGGAAGCGACCGAACGGCTGGACCAGCGCCCACTCGACAGCAACCAGCACGTCACGCTGCTCAGAGAGCGCTCTCACGATAGTGTTAACAACGTTTCCTTTTATGTCAACGAACGTCGATGGAACAGGCACGAATCAGTACTCGCAGTGACCTTTCCGTACCGACCGTTGACGCCGGGCTGGAGGCGCCGACCAGCGGCGCGCTCGGGATCGGCCACCCCCAATGTGGCGGTGATGCTACTGTTCGTGACCGCGTTTGGGCGCGTTTCCGGGGGCCGCCGAGCGACGGTCCCGGTGATCATCGGATTGTTCATCGGTCGGGAAGCCTGATCGAAGGCGTCACGCGGACAGGAGCTCAAGGGTGAAGATCGCCGTCATCGGTGGTGGTTCCACGTACACGCCGGAACTCATCGACGGCTTCGCCCGCCTGCGTGATCTGCTGCCGGTCGACGAGATCGCCCTGCTCGACCCGGATGCCGACCGGCTGTCGGTGGTCGGCGGCCTGGCCGCGCGAATCCTGCGCCACCACGGCCACCCCGGCACCGTCAGTACCGGTACCGACCTCGACGCCGCCCTGGACTCGGCCGACGCCGTCCTGCTGCAGCTGCGCGTCGGCGGGCAGGCTGCCAGACACGTCGACGAGACCCTTCCGCTGATGTGCGGCTGCGTCGGCCAGGAGACCACCGGTGCGGGCGGACTGGCGAAGGCGCTGCGGACCGTGCCGGTGGTGCTCGACATCGCCGAACGGGTGGCCCAGCGGGCGCCGAGGGCATGGATCGTCAACTTCACCAACCCCGTCGGCATCGTCACCCGGGCCCTCCTACAGCAGGGCCACCGCGCCATCGGGCTGTGCAATGTGGCGATCGGCATGCAGCGCACGTTCGCCGGTTGGCTGTCGGTTGACCCGGCGCGCATCACCCTCGATCATGTCGGCCTCAACCACCTCACCTGGGAACGGGCCGCGTACCTGGACGGCCGCGACGTCCTGCCCGAACTGCTCGCCGCGCACGGGCCGGACCTGGCCGACCGGGTACTCATACCGACGGATCTGCTGCGTCGGCTCGGTGTGGTCCCGTCCTACTATCTGCGCTATTACTACGCCCACGACCGGGTGGTCGAGCAGCAGCGACGCGGCGGCGCCAGCCGGGCGCAGGAGGTCGCCGCGCTCGAACGGCGCCTGCTCGACAGGTACGCCGACCCGGCGCTGGCGGCGAAGCCGGCGCTGCTCGACGAGCGGGGCGGCGCGTACTACTCCCAGGCCGCAGTGGCCCTGCTGTCGGCGCTGCTGCGCGATACCGGGGACCGGCACGTCGTCAACGCCCGCAACGACGGGGCGCTGCCGTTCCTGTCCGATGACGCGGTCGTCGAGGTGTCTGCCACGGTCGGTGCCGCCGGTGCCGTCCTCCTGCCGGTCGCCCGGGTCCAGGCCCGGTACGCGGGCCTGATCGCGCACGTCTCGGCGTACGAGGAGGTAGCGCTCGACGCCGCCCGCCACGGTGGCCTGGACCGGGTCGAGGAGGCGCTGCTGACCCACCCGCTGATCGGCCAGGCCGAGCCGGCGCGGCGGCTGGCGGCGGCGCTGGTGGCGGCGAACCGCGAGCACCTGCCGTGGGCGCGCGGGTAACGCCGCTCGCGATTCACCGCGCCGCGCGACCGGAACGCCGGATGCGGACATGTCTGCGGGAGTTGCGGACATGTCGGTGAGAATTGTCACCTGTCGATTGATGCTTGCCATCGTCGTTTGTGGACGTCAATGATGTGTGGCGTTGATGTTGGTCGCGAAACGTCTCGCTGCCGATGGGCACGCTCCGGCAATCAGGAAGGACGGTTCCGCGATGGGGATCACCCGCAAGGATGCCCTGCGGCTGCTCGGTAGCGCGGGCGTGGCGACCGCGACCGGCCTGCCCTGGCAGTCGGACTCCGGCCGGCCCGTCGGGGTCGTCAGGCGGGACGTGTGCGTGATCGGCGGTGGCGCGGCCGGCACGTACGCCGCGATACGCCTGCGCGACCAGGGGCAACGTGTCGCCGTCGTCGAACCGACCGGTCGGCTGGGCGGGCACACCGAGACCTTCCACGACCCGGTCACCGGCGCGACAATCGACATCGGTGTCATCGTGTGGCATGACGAGCCCATCGTTCGCGACTACTTCGCCCGCTTCGACGTCCCGCTGACGCCACTCTCCCTCGGTGGCGGCGCCGGCAGCACCACCCACGTCGATTTTCGTACCGGCCTGCCGGTGCCCGGTGACGTCGAGACCGTGCCGGCCGCGCTCGGCTCCTACTTCGGACTGCTCCAGCAGTACCCCTACCTTGAGCAGGGCTTCGACCTGCCGGACCCGGTCCCGGCCGAACTGCTGATCCCGTTCGGTGAGTTCGTCATCCGGCACGACCTGCAGTCGATCGTGCGGCTGACCTTCAACTTCGCCCAGGGCCTCGGTGACCTCCTCCGGCAGCCGACGATCTACGTGCTGAAGAACTTCGGCATCGGCGTCCTGTCGAACGTCTTCGCCGGCTCCTTCCTGACCACCAGCCGGCACAACAACAGCGAACTCTACGAGCGGGCGACCACGGTGCTCGGTGCCGACGCGCTGCTGAACACCCGGGTGGTCGCGGTGGATCGCAGCCGTAGCGACGGCGTGCGGGTCCGCGTCCACGGCCCGCAGGGCGACCTGATCATCCAGGCCGACAAGCTGCTCGTCGCGTTCCAGCCGCTGGCCGCCAACTTCGGTGGCTTCGACCTCGACCGGGCCGAGCGGTCGCTGTTCGACCAGTTCCGACCCCATGGGTACTGGACCGGCGTGGCCCGGGT
>JAVHWE010000099.1:0-4758 GCA_032160285.1 Micromonosporaceae bacterium
GGTCGGCCGTCATCCGCGTGTCGCCGTCCGTGGTGGTGTAGCCGTAGGGCCACAGGACCAGTTCTGAGTACGTGTGGAAGTCGATCCCGGTGGTGATCTGCTGTTTGCCGCCGACCACCCGCCCGCGTACCCAGTCGGCCACCCGCTTGGTCTCCGGCGCCGAGAACGCGGCCGTGCCGTGGTAGGTGTCGCTCGACGTGACACCGGACGACCCCCCGCAGCACGCCCAGCGGTACGCCCAGTTGCGGTTCTCGTCGGTGCCCACGGCGCTGCTGCCGCTGTTGGGCTGCCGGTTCTTTCGCCAGGACCGGTATGACCCGGACGCCACGTCGTACTCCCCGCCGTCCGGGTTGAGGTCCGGCAGGATCCAGATCTCCCGCGAGTTGACCAGGTTCGTGATCCGGCTGTCGGTGCCGTAGCCACCCAGCAACAGGCGCATCAGGTACAGCGCCATCTCGACGGTCAGGTGCTCGCGGGCATGCTGATGCGCGGTGAACAGCACCTCCGGCTCGTTCTCGTCGGTACCGACGTTGTCGGAGATCTTGATGACCTGAAGATCACGACCCTCGTACGAGCTACCGGCGCTGGACTTCTTCGCGATGGTGGGGTGGGCGGCGACCAGCGCATTGATCTCCGCGGTCATCTCGGCGTAGTTGTGATAGCCCGCATCCGCCGGCGGAAAGTCCAGGGCGCCACCGGTCTGGGAGACGGTGAAGCCCAGTCGACGGAGCTCGGCGACCTCCGCGGGGATGGCGCTGATGTCGGCCACCCCGTGCTCAATCCCGTCGATCGCGACACCGGTCCACGCGATCGCGTTGCGCTGGGTGAGGGTGCGCACGTTCGATACGCGATACGGCTGGACGCGGGGGTCGGCAGTCTTACCCGGTACCGGACGGGCGGCGGCGGGGATGGTGGCCGCCACCACGAACATGCTGGCCACGACGGCGATTACGGTCCCCGCGAACGTGCGGCTTCCGAGCCGTTTCACGCGATGCCTCACGGTTGCCTCCAACGGATGCGGAGGTGTCGGGGCGCGGATCAGTCCTCCGCCACCCCGGCCCATCCCGGGTACGGGCAGCTCACCGCTGATGCTCGCAGGTCGGGCGTCGTCGCGGGCCGGAACCGCGCAGGACCCACTTCAGCTGGGCGTCGGGGTGTTCTCGGCGGTGTTGGCTTCCCCGTCGGGCGGGGCGTCGTCGTCGCCGGCCAGCGCGGCACGTAGCCGGGCTTTCTCCCCGGCGCGGCGCTGCGCGGTATCCGCGAGCTGGTCGGCCACCCGGTCCCGCATGCTCCGCAGCACCACCAGCGCGAGCAGCGCCGACACGACGACCGCGATCATCAGCTTGACGAGGATGTTGATCTGCAACGGAATCGCGATCAGAATCGCGGCCACCGCCACGAACAAGCCCACCCGGGCGAGCGAGTACTTCATCATCGGATTCACCGTGCCACACCCCTGTTCGCCGACCATCTGATCCCCACATACCACAATGCTCCGTACAGCAACGCGCTGACCGTCGCCCCGACCGCGCCCGAGCCCAGCGGCGGCAGCACCGCCGCGGCGAGGATCGCGCCGGCCACTCCGATGACGAGCGCGAGCATGCCGCACAGAAGCGCCATGCCCATCCGGGCCACGACGACACGCCAGGCCCGGAACTCTTCGACGAACAGCCACACCGGGAGGATCCCGGCGAGCCACCCGGAGAGCTGGCCGAACCGGCCCAGACCGGCCAGTGCGGACAGGCCGTCGATGATCAGCAAGGCGACGCCCCCGAGCACCACGCCGGCGATGATCGATACCAGCAACTCGGGCAGGCGAACCACCCGGCCGTCGGCGTCGCGCCGGGGAAAGGTCGCCTCACTCATGCCGGTCACGCTCGTGCCACGTCTCGTCCATGCCAACCCGAGCGTACGCGACCGCCCACCGCTCCAACCTGCTGCGTGACCCGGCCCAGACGGGCGAGCCCCGCTCGACCACGGTCCGCCGCACCGCGACGACGTTCAACGCCCTCCACAGCGTGTGACCGACCCGGTCACGGCGGCGTTGCGGGAGGTGACGGTCAGGCCCACACCTGCTGCGGTACCGCGCGGCGCTCCGCCAGTGACACCGGCCGGTCGTACTCCCGGACGATCTCGTACCGGGTGTTGCGCTCAACGGGCCGGAAGCCGGCGTCCTGGATGAGCTGCAACAGGTCTTCGCGGTGCATGGTGGTCGGCGTGCCGTAGCTGTCGGCGTCGTGAGTGATCTTGTACTCGACCACCGAGCCGTCCAGGTCGTCGACGCCGAAGTTGAGCGAGAGCTGCGCCACCGACAGGCCGTGCATCACCCAGAAACACTTGACGTGCGGCACATTGTCGAAAAGCAGACGGGACACCGCGAACGTCTTCAACGACTCGGCCGGTGCGGCCATGTGGGTACGCGCCTGCAGCCGGTTACGGACCTTGCCGTCCACCGAATCGACGAAGTCATGCTGGTAGCGCAGCGGGATGAACACCTGGAAACCGCCGGTCTCGTCCTGCAGCTCACGCAGCCGCAGCACGTGGTCGACCCGGTGACGCGGCTCCTCGATGTGGCCGTACAGCATCGTGCTCGGTGTCTTCATGCCCTTGGCGTGGGCCAGCCGGTGGATACGCGACCAGTCCTCCCAGTGGGTGGCGTGGTCGACGATGTGCTGGCGGATCTCCCAATCGAAGATCTCGGCGCCGCCGCCGGTCAGCGACTCAAGGCCGGCGTCCATGAGTTCGTCCAGGATCTCCTCGGCGGGCAGGCCGGAGATCTTCTCGAACCAGTGCACCTCCGTCGCGGTGAACGCCTTCAGGTTGACACCGGGCAGCGCGGCCTTCAGCTCCCGAAGTACCCGGGGGTAGTACTTCCACGGCAGTGTCGGATGCAGGCCGTTGACAATGTGCAGCTCGGTGAGCTGCTCGTCCTCCATCTGCCGGGCCAGGCGGACGGCCTCCTCGACGCGCATCGTGTACGCATCCTTCTCGCCGGGTTTGCGCTGGAAGGAGCAGTACGCGCAGGATGCGGAGCAGACATTTGTCAGATTGAGGTGGCGGTTGACGTTGAACATCACCCGGTCACCGTTCTTCTCGGTACGCACGTGGTGCGCCAATCGGCCCAGCCAGCTCAGATCATCCGACTCGTACAGGGCGATGCCGTCCTGTCTGGTCAGGCGCTCGCCGGCATACACCTTGGCCTCGAGTTCGCGCCGTAGCCCCGCGTCCACCACAACCTCCTGCGATTCCGGTCCCGCACCGAGCCTACGTCGCCGGTGCCGCCGCTCCGATTCGCAGGGCGTGGGCGGGATTCGCTCTTTTCCGGGTCCATCGAGCAACATCGGTCGAATGGGGAGTGAACCTGGTGTTTCGGACTATTCACCGGGCATTCGCGGTAAGTTCTTGGCTGATGAAACATCAATAATCCTGTTTGGGTTCCCAAGCCTCCGTCGTGTCATGTACACCAGATATGGGGAGGCGATATGACGTTCGAACGGCCACGGCGGAGGGTCAACCGACCTTCCTCCCGGGTCTCCACGATCTACAGCGCGGGCGTGATGGCGGTGGGTGGCGCGCTCGCCTGCACGATGGCGTGTGCCCTCATCGCCCGGCCGGCTGTCGCCGCCGCGGGCGCCCGGCCTCCGCAGCCCGCCGTCGCGCTCCCCGTCCTCGCGCTCCCCGCCGATGGCGCGAGGTCGCCCGTCGCTCTCCCCGGCGCAGGAGGACCGGCTTTCACTCTCCATACCATCGCTCAACCCGCCGTCGCCGCCCCTGCCGTCACACTTCCCGGCATCGCTGAGCCCGCCGTCGCTGAGCCCGCCGTCGCGCTCCCACCGGTCACGTTGTCGCTTCCCGCCGTGGCGCACCCGGGCGCGGCTCAGCCGATGGCCGGCCAGCCGATCACGCACATCGCCGGCCGACCGGCGGCCAACCTCGCCCAGCCGGCCGCGCCGACCGATCCGGGCGCGGCCGTCCCCGACGCCGGTTCCCGCCCGACGGTCGGCGGCTCGTTCCAGCTCCCCGGTACCGTCGGGCTGCCCGGCACCGGTGAGGTCCCGGGCGTCGCACCGGTACCCGGAGTCCAGCCCGGAACCGGTGGCCTGCCGGCCGGCACGATCCCGGCGGTCCAGCCCGGGCCACTAGGTCAACGGATCATGACCGAGAGCGCCAGCGTGGAAGCGTTGGGCCAGCAACTTCTCAAGCTTGGCGCCGACGTCACCGAGGCGCAGCGCACCGCCGATACCGCGCATCAGGTCTGGACCCAGGCGGCGGCCGAGCTGTCCGACCTGCGGACGCGGGCCGATCAGGAAGCTGGCGAGGCGTACAAGGCCGCCGCCGCGCTCGGCCCGCTCAGCCAGTACACCTCCGACCTGCATGACTGGTCGGTGCTGGCGCCGAGCATCGGGCAGCAGCCCGGCGGCGAGGCCACCGCCCGCGCGGTGGAGCGTGCGGAGCGCGACGAGCGCAGCACATTCGCCGGATACCAGGCGGCGACCGCGCGGGTCGAGACCACGACGCGGCTGCGGGACACCACCAAGACGGACTTTGACAAGCGCAGCGTCGCGCTCGCCGACCTGCGCAACCAGAACGCCGTCGCGTACCAGCGCGAGCTGGCCGCCATCGACGCGCAGCAGGCCGCCATCGGGGCCGGCCTGAACGTCGGCGGGGCGGTCGACGGCCTGACCGCCGGGCCCATCGCGCAGAAGGCCATCGCCGCCGCGAAGACAAAGCTGGGTCGCCCGTACGTCTGGGGGGACG
>JAVHWE010000126.1:0-3102 GCA_032160285.1 Micromonosporaceae bacterium
TACGCCGCCCAGTTCGCGGAAGCCGTCGCGGAGGTGGACTGAGCAAGCCCGATCCGTCGAGGCGCACCCGAAACTCCGGCGAACACCGTCCACTGTGGCTGCTGGCGCGCTCCGAAGCGAACAACAATCGCGGTGGGCTGACATTCGGTGGATCTGTGCGGTCCGCGTCACCATCTGTCAATTCGGTGGTACCGATCGTTGGACGTCTTTGTGACACAGCGGGATTCTGTGTCGGCCCGCTTGGAAGAATATGGGCAGGTCGCCGGCAACCTCGTCCACACATCAGGATCGGCTCAACCGATCCGGCAATGAACGCTTCGCCGCCCAGGGTACCGGGCGGCGAAGCCGCATGGATGCGTTCGCGGCGGCCGCCGGTGGTCGTTCACCGACGGCCGCCCGGCGGCCGACGGCGGCAGACGGAGGAGGCCGGATGGCGGACGGACGGCTCACGATCCTTGGCCCGGTGGAGATGTGGGCCGGTTTTCGGCAGGTGCCGCTGGGCACACCAAAACAACAGTGCCTGATCGCGGCGCTGGCGATCACGCCCGGTCGCCCGGTGGCACTGGACACGCTGGCATACCGCCTATGGGGTGAGGAGAAACCCAACGAGGTCAACAACAACATCCGAACCTATGTGGCGCGGCTTCGCAGTGCGCTGCGCCACGGGTTCGTCGGGGGGGTCGAGCTCATTCGTAAAGCCGACAGCTACGTGCTCGACATCGATGCGCAGCGGGTCGACCTGTGGCGGGCTCGCGCCCTGACCGAACAGGCCGGGGCCGCCGTCGGCGCGGGCGACGACGGCACGGCCGTCTGCCTGTACCGGCGGGCGCTTCGCATGTGGAGCCCGGACCCGCTGTGTGGGCTGAGGGGCACCTGGGCGGAGCGCACCCGTACGGGGTTGGGTCAGGAACGGCTGGCCACGCTGACCCGGTACTTCGCCGCGGAGCTACGCCTGGGAGAGCACGAGCGGTTGATCGGGCCGTTGTTCACCGAGGTTTCCGAGCGTCCGCTGGACGAATCCCTGGCGAGCCAGCTGATGCTCAGTCTGTACCGTTCGCATCGGCACGCGGACGCGCTCGCGGTGTTCCACCGCATCAGGTCCGAACTCGACACGCAGATCGGCGTCGTACCGGGGCCCGGCCTGCGTCGCCTGTACACGGACCTGCTCCGTAACGATCCACGCCTGGACGCCCAACCGGTCGCCACCTGACGGTATCCGACAGCGACGCGGGTGTCGTCACCCGCGCCGCTGTCGTATGTCGGGTCCGCTAGCTCCAGGTGATGGAGCGGGTGTTGTTGTCTCCCACGAACGGGCCGCCACCGACGCTCATCGTCGGTACCGGCGAAGAGGTGGCGAAGAAACCGGTGCTCGGCAGGCCGAAGTTCTGCAGGAAGTAGTGATCCGCCAGGCAGAACGTCGGCGTGAAGAACGTCTGGAACGACGAGATGGCGTCCCACACCGGGCTGGGCAGATCGACGGAGTAGTCGATGTCGTCGATCGGTCCGGTGCATGCCACCGGACCGTTGTAGATGAACGACCAGGACGCCGTGCTGAAGTCAAGGGCTTCATACTCGATCCCCACCAGTGATGCCGCGGCTGCGTGGATTCCCCCCGCCCGGCCGGCCGCGTTGAGCTTCTCGGCGAATGACGGATCCTTCGCGGCCTCGGCGGCCGTCTTCCGGGCATCCGTCACGGCACCGTTCGTGGCGTGACTGACGGCCTGGGTGAACGTGGCGAAGCAGGTGGTGACGGGGGCCGGATTGGCGCCCCGCTGGAGCGAAACCACACAGTTGTGGTTGGCCGACAATGCGGTGGAGGGGGCGGATCCGGTACCACTGGACTTGGCGCTGGCCGGCGCCGCCGCCGCAACGGCACCGAGCAGGGAGGCGGCGAGCAGGACCGCGAGGGTCCCGGCCGGTGCCGACAGCTTTCGTAGAACGCGCACGATGACCTCCTGAGTGGGGCGGGGACTCGGGGCCGATTCCCGCCGTTGTTGCGTGGCTCTCTGCCAACTCACCCTGCCGCGCCCGCAACGACGAAAAATTGACGTCGGCATAACGGCGCCGGGGCGGCCCTTGACACGCCCGCGATCCATACAGCTATTGTGCTAGGAACCTAGATGAATCGAGATGCGGGTGATCGAATTCCACCTGGACTCGCGCTCCGGAGTCGCCCCCTACATGCAGCTGGTCCAGCAGGTGCGCCAGGCCATGCGGCTGGGTCTGGTGAGCGAGGGCGACCAACTGCCCACCGTCAAGGCGGTGGTGGCGCGGGTGGCGATCAATCCCAACACCGTGCTCAAGGCGTACCGGGAACTCGAATACGAGGGACTGGTGTCGCCCCGGCCGGGGGTGGGGACCTTCGTGACCCGCACGCTGAGCGGGGACTCGCTCGCCGCGCACGGTCCGCTGCGTAGCGACCTGCAACGCTGGCTCGCCAGCGCCCGCGCCGCCGGGCTCGACGAGGAGAGTATCGAGGCCCTGTTCCTGACCACGTTCCGAGCCACCGCCGAGGAGAGCCCATGAGCGCAGTACTGGAAGCCAGCCGACTGGGAAAGAAGTACGGGCGTCGGCCGGCGCTGTCCGACTGCACCCTGAGTGTCCCGGCCGGGCGGGTCGTCGGGCTGGTCGGGCCCAACGGGGCCGGCAAGACGACGCTGCTGCAGCTGGCGTGTGGCCTGCTGACGCCGACGTCCGGCACCCTCACCGTCCTTGGCGCCGTACCCGCGGCCGGCCCGGAGCAACTGGCCCGGGTCGGCTTCGTCGCGCAGGACACACCCACCTATCCGGGGCTGTCCATCGCCGACCACCTCCGTCTCGGCGCGCACCTCAACCCTCGCTGGGACGCCGAGCTGGCCGCACACCGGATCGGGCGGCTCGGCCTGGACCCGAAGCAGCGGGCCGGCAAGCTGTCCGGCGGTCAGCGTGCCCAGCTCGCGCTGACCCTCGCGATCGCGAAGCGACCCGAACTGTTGATTCTCGACGAGCCGGTGGCGAGCCTCGACCCGTTGGCGCGGCGGGAGTTCCTGCAGAGCCTGATGGAGTTCACCGCCGAGTCGGGGGCCAGTGTCGTGCTGTCGTCGCACCTGATGGCCGACCTGG
>JAVHWE010000130.1:0-4894 GCA_032160285.1 Micromonosporaceae bacterium
GCCCGCAACCGCCGCCCGCCGCAGTGCGGGCAGGCGTACGCCGCGGCGACCCGCCCGCACCAGCGGCACCCGGGAGCGCCAGCGGCGTCCGACAACGCGAGTGGGCCGGCGCAGGCCGGGCACCGAACCGGGGTATGGCACTCGGCGCAGGCCACCGCCGGCAGGTACCCGCGCCGCGGCACCTGGACCAGGACCGGCGCGCCGACGGCGAGGGCGTCGCGGGCCGCCTGCCAGGCCAGGCTCGGCAGCCGGGCGGAGACCGCGGCCGGGTCCCGGGCCCGCTGCACGTCATCGCCGACCGGTCCGACCAGCGGCGCCGCCCGACGCACCGCCGCTCGGTCGGCGGTGATCTCCTTGGCCCACCCGGTTTCGACCAGTTGCTGTGCCTCGGCGCTGCGGGCGTACCCACCGACCAGCGCCGCGCAGCCGGCCAGCTGGGCGCGCGTCAACAGAACCTCGCGCGCGTGGGGGTACGGCGCGCGCTGCTCGGCGTGCAGGTCGTCCCCGTCATCCCAGATCACGACCAGACCGATCGAGGCGGCCACACCCCCGCCGGCCACACCCCCGCCGGCCACGCCGCCGTCGGCCACACCCCCGCCGGCCACGCCGCCGTCGGCCACACCCCCGCCGGCCACACCCCCGCCGGCCACACCCCCGCCGGCCACGCCGGCGCCGATCGGCGCGAACGCGGCGGCCCGGGTACCGGCGATGATCCGGACCTGTCCCCGGCTGGCGGCCAGGAACCGCCGGTACCGTTCGGCCGGTCCGACCGCCGCCGAGAGCGCCACGTGCCTGCCGGGCCCGAGGACGAGGGTCAGCGCGGCGTCCAGCCGGTCGAGGTCACGGGCGTCGGCGACGACGAGTACGGCCCCCCGTCCGGCGGCGTACGCGGCGGCGGCCGCCTCGGCCAACCGTGCCGGCCAGTCCTCACCGGGCAGGGCGGTCCACACCGCGCGGGCCGCCCGCCCGTCACGGACGGCGCGCACGAACGCGGCCCCGGCCGGGTACGCCGCCCACCCGCCCGGACCCACCGCAGCCGGCACGTCCGCCACGACCGGCGACCCGCACGCTGCCGCTGACGACCCCGTGCGCGACCCGGCGGCCGGACTCGGCGCTGCCGCTGACGACCCGGTACGCGACCCGGCGGCCGGGCTCGGCGGGGCCGCCGATTCCCCCTCCGCGCGGGCGTGGCGCGGCGGTACGGCCAGTCGGAGGACGTCGGCGAGAGTGCCGGCGTACCGGTCGGCCACCGCCCGGGCCAGCCGGACGATCTCCGGGTGCAGAACCGGCTCGGCCGACCCGACGCGTTCCAGAAAGGCCAGCCGGCCGTCGTGGCCGGACTCGTCCACCCGCTCGAGCAGGTATCCGTCGACACGCTGGCCGGCGAACCGGACCCGCACCCGGGTACCGGCCAGGGCCCGGTCGGCGAGCTTGGCCGGTACCAGGTAGTCGAACGGCCGGTCCAGGTGCGGCAGTGGCACATCGACGCAGATCCGGGCCACCGGTTTGGTGGCGGCCGGCTCCGGGGACGGTCGCCGCGCCGCGGCCGGAGGTCGGGTGGCCGTCGGCTTGACCCGGGCGCCGTCGGCCACGGGACGGATCTATGCCCCGGCGGCGGACTTCAGGTCGGCCACCCGGTCGGTGCGCTCCCAGGTCAGGTCCGGCAACTCGCGACCGAAGTGGCCGTAGGTCGCGGTCTGGCGGTAGATCGGGCGCAGCAGGTCGAGGTCGCGGATGATGGCCGCCGGCCGCAGGTCGAAGACCTGGTTGATGGCCTTCTCGATCCGCTCGACCGGCACCGTCTCGGTACCGAAGGTCTCCACGAACAGGCTCACCGGGTGGGCCTTGCCGATCGCGTACGCGACCTGCACCTCGCACCGTTCGGCCAGCCCGGCGGCGACCACGTTCTTGGCCACCCACCGCATCGCGTACGCCGCCGACCGGTCCACCTTCGACGGGTCCTTGCCGGAGAACGCGCCGCCGCCGTGCCGGGCATACCCGCCGTACGTGTCGACGATGATCTTGCGGCCGGTCAGGCCGGCGTCGCACATCGGGCCGCCGATCTCGAACCGCCCGGTCGGGTTGACCAGCAGCCGGTAGGCCTCGACCTCAAGGCCGAGGTTCTCCAACTCCGGGGCGATCACGTGGTCCCGGACGTCCGGGCTGAGCAGCGAGTCGAGCGAGATGTCGGGGGCGTGCTGGGAGGAGACGACGACGGTGTCCAGCCGTACCGGCCGGAAGCCGTCGTACTCGACGGTGACCTGCGTCTTGCCGTCCGGACGCAGGTACGGGATCGTGCCGTCCTTGCGGGCGGCGGCGAGCCGGCGGGCGAGCCGGTGCGCGAGGGCGATCGGCAACGGCATCAGCTCCGGCGTTTCGGTGCAGGCGAAGCCGAACATCATGCCCTGGTCGCCGGCGCCCTGGCCGTCGAGGTTGTCGCCGGCCTCGCCGGTACGCCGCTCGATGGCGGTGTCCACGCCCTGGGCGATGTCCGGCGACTGCGCCCCGATCGAGACGCTGACGCCGCAGGACCCGCCGTCGAAGCCCTTCTTGGAGGAGTCGTAGCCGATGCCGAGGATCGTCTCGCGCACGATCGCCGGAATGTCGGCGTACGCGTTGGTCGTGACTTCGCCGGCGACATGGACCTGGCCGGTCGTGATCAGGGTCTCCACCGCGACCCGACTTGTCGGGTCGGACCCGATCAGGGCATCGAGGATCCCGTCGCTGATCTGATCAGCGATCTTGTCGGGATGGCCCTCGGTCACAGACTCGGACGTGAACAGTCGCCGTGCCACCCTTGCTCCTTCGCACCCGGAACGCTTCGGAAAGTCTTGAGCCGAGAGTGTAGAGGCTTATCGCGAACCTGCACCTAGGGGCCCGCCCTAACCGTGAAACAGCATTCACGATCACCGGCCGGCCGCCGGGCCGGCGGGTCGAGTCGGCGGGCCGGATCGGCGGGTGAGTCGGGCCGCCGCCAGATCGAGGACCGCGTCGGCGAGATCCTCCTTGGCGCGCCGGTCGATGGTGGTCGGGTCACCGTCGGCGCTGAGCACGATGGCGGCGTTGTCGTCAGCGCCGAAGGTCCGGTCAAACCCGACCTCGTTGACCACGATCAGATCGGCACCCTTGCGCCGCATCTTCTCGCGGGCGAGGTCGAGTGCCACCGGTTCGGCGGCGGTCTCGGCGGCGAACGCGACCAGCACCTGTCCCGGCCGGCGACGCGCGCCGACCTCGGCGGCGATGTCCGGATTGGTGACCAGCCGGAGCGTTCGGGGCTCGTCGCCGGTCTCTTTTTTGATCTTCTCGGTCTCGTACCGCTCCGGTCGGAAGTCGCTGGGCGCCGCGGCCATCACCACGATGTCGGCCGCGTCCGCCGCCGCCAGGGTGGCCGCCCGCAGCTCCGCGGTGGTACCGACCCGGACCAGCTCGACGCCGGCCGGGTCGGGCAGGGCCACGTTCGCGGCGATCAGGGTGACCCGGGCCCCGCGCGCGGCCGCGACCCGGGCGAACGCGTACCCCTGCTTGCCCGATGACCGGTTGCCGATGAACCGGACCGGGTCGATGGGTTCCCGGGTGCCGCCGGCGGTCACCACGACATGCCGTCCGGCCAGGTCGACGCCGTCGTGTCCGGCACGGGCCAGTACCCGGCGGGCGAGCGCGAAGATCTCGGCGGGGTCGGGTAACCGGCCCTTGCCGCTGTCCGCGCCGGTGAGCCGGCCGACCGCCGGTTCGATGACGACCGCGCCGCGCCGACGCAGGGTGGCGACGTTGTCGACGGTCGCCGGATGCTCCCACATCTCGGTGTGCATGGCCGGCGCGTAGACGACCGGGCAGCGCGCGGTGAGCAGGGTGTTGGTGAGCAGATCGTCGGCCTGGCCGGTCGCGGTCCGCGCGATCAGATCGGCGGTGGCGGGCGCGACCACGACCAGGTCGGCGGCCTGGCCGATCCGGACGTGCGGGACCTCGTGCACGTCGTCGAAGACCTCGGCGCTGACCGGTTGCCCGGACAGCGCCGCCCAGGTTGGCGCACCGACGAAACGAAGTGCCGACGCGGTGGGCACCACGCGGACGTGATGGCCCGACTCCGTGAACAGGCGCAGCAACTCACACGCCTTGTACGCGGCGACGCCGCCGCAGACGCCCAGCACAACCTCGGTCACGCCGGCGCTCGGCGATGTCCGTGGCACGGCGATGTCCGGGGCACGGCGATGTCCGGGGCGCTCAGCCTTCGGTGGGCTCGGCCGTGAGCAGCATGGCGTTGATCTCACGCATGGCGATCGACAACGGCTTCTCCTGCGGCGTGGTCTCCACCAGCGGGCCGACGTACTCCAGCAGGCCCTCGCCGAGCTGGCTGTAGTACGCGTTGATCTGGCGGGCACGCTTGGCGGCGAAGATCACCAGTGCGTACTTCGAGGTGGTCTTCTCCAACAGCTCGTCGATCGGCGGGTTGGTGATGCCCTCTGGGCTGGCCACGATTCCGGACACGATGAACATTCCTCGAGACAGTTAGTGAGTTTCTTCAGCGGAAAGCTGGCGAACCGAGCAAGCCTACCAGGTCGTCCGCGGCGTGCTCGATCGAGTCGTTGACGATGACTTTGTCGAACTCGGCCGCGGCCGCCATCTCCTCATGTGCGTGGTCGAGCCTCCGCGCGATCGTCTCGGCATCCTCGGTACCCCGGCCGACGAGCCGGCTCTCCAGCACCTCGAAGCGGGGCGGAGCGAGGAACACCAGTTGCGCGTCGGGCATGGCGGCTCGGACCTGACGGGCCCCCTGGATATCGATCTTGAGTAGCACCGGGGTACCCCGGGCAAGGAGGCCCTCGACCTGGTCGCGCGGCGTGCCGTACAGGTTGCCGGCGAATTCGGCCCACTCCAGCAGCTGCCCGTCCGCCAC
>JAVHWE010000176.1:0-14599 GCA_032160285.1 Micromonosporaceae bacterium
GTTCACGGTGTCGAGGTCCACGGTGGATCGATGCCGGCGTGGTTCGGCGCCGGCCGGCTGCGGTGGATGGCGCCGCGGGTCCGGGCCTGGGTCAGCCGATCGCGCGGCGGTGGGCGTGGCCGGCACCGCGGGGGTCGACGCCGGGGCGGTCGGGCACGGAGTCCCCCGCGATGGCAGGTCGGGCCGGCCGGCCCACTTTCACCCCTCGGGCTGGTCGGGCCGCCCGGCGGGCTGGTCGGGATGGTTCTGGTCGATGGGGCCGGTCGGGGGAGCGGACAGCAGCCCGACCAGGTCGCGCATTCGCCGGCCGAGTCGGGCCCGCGCTTGGACGAGGGGGTTCGTCGCCCCGAAATTTTGCCCGTGTCCGGGCAGCTCGGCGAGGAGTGAGAAGACGATCCTCGGCGTGCCGGCGACGTCGAACATCACGCCGACCTCGTGCCGGGCGTTCTCGTCCGCGCCGTGCTTGATCGCGGTCGCGGCCCGCTCCGCCGACGACATGGTGTGCCGTACGCCGTCGTGGTTGCCGCCGGGCGAGCGCAGCAGGTCCAGGAGGAACCCGGTGGCGGCGGGCGAGAGGAGGGTGCCGTCGGCCAGCCGGTACAGCAGGGTGTGGATCTCCCGTGCGGTCGTGGTGCCCAGATACATCCGGCGGGGGTCGGCTGCCAGCGGTTCCACCCGGGTGTGGGCCAGGCCAAGGCCGGCCAGGTAGGTGTTGACCTCGGTCCCGGTGCAGACCAGTCCGCACAGCCGCACCGCCGTGTTGTCGGAGGCGACGAGCATCGTCGTCAGCACGTTGGCGAGCGTGAGCCGCTCGCCCCACACCGTCTGGAGGTGGTAAAGCCCGCTCCCCACGATCACCAGATCCGGCGTCAGGTCGACCGTCCGGTCCAGGGCCAGGGTCCCCTTGTCGATCTTGTCGAGGAGGGCGCAGGCGATGCCGAGCTTGTTGACGCTGGCCGCCGCGACGACCACGTCGGCCCGCTCGTCGACGGCGGTGACCGGCAACCCGTCAGCGCCGGCCACGGTCACCACCGCATGCCAGCTACCGCCGACCCGAGCGGACTCACGGCGGTACGCCCGACGCATGCGGGCGCGGGCGGTGGGCAATGGATCGACGTCAACCCAGCGAGGTTATCGGGCCGCGCATTCCGGGACGGAGCTTCCCGGGGTACCGGGTCTCGCTCCCATGTCGCAGGGCTAGCCTCCTAGGCGTGATACGTCGCGCGAAAATTGTCTGCACCATCGGGCCCGCCTCGGAGACCC
Organism: Micromonosporaceae bacterium; assembly: GCA_032160285.1. Taxonomy (GTDB): domain Bacteria; phylum Actinomycetota; class Actinomycetes; order Mycobacteriales; family Micromonosporaceae; genus Planosporangium. The sequence goes on from JAVHWE010000176.1 coordinate 1,264, forward strand.
CCGAGCGCCTGCACGGGCTGGTGGAGGCAGGCATGGACGTCGCTCGGCTCAATTTCAGCCACGGCAGTCACGCCGACCACGAGAAGGTCTACCACCGGGTCCGGGAGGCGGCCGACGCCAGTGGTCGTGCGGTCGGCATCCTCGCCGACCTGCAGGGTCCGAAGATCCGGCTGGGCCGGTTCACCGACGGACCCGTCGAGTGGCGCACCGGCGAGTCCGTCGTCATCACCTCCGATGATGTCGACGGCACCCACGACCGGGTGTCCTGCACCTACCGCCGGTTGCCGGCCGAGGTGAAGATCGGTGACCGGTTGCTGATCGACGACGGCAGGGTCGCCGTCGAGGTCACCGGCGTCGAGGGTCAGGACATCCGGGCGCTCGTCGTCGAAGGGGGCCAGGTCTCCAACAACAAGGGCATCTCGCTGCCCAACGTGGCGGTGAGCGCGCCGGCCCTGTCCGACAAGGACATCGCCGACCTGCGCTTCGCGCTGTCGCTCGGGGTCGACCTGGTCGCGCTGTCATTTGTGCGTTCACCCGACGACCTCAAGGCCGTCAGCGAGATCATGAACGAGCAGGGGATCCACCGGCCCGTCCTCGCCAAGATCGAGAAACCGGAGGCGGTCGCCGAACTGGAGGCCATCATCGACGCCTTCGACGGTGTGATGGTCGCCCGCGGCGACCTCGGGGTGGAGTTGCCGTTGGAGGAGGTGCCGCTGGTACAGAAGCGGGCCGTGCAGCTGTGTCGGGAGCACGCCAAGCCCGTCATCGTCGCCACGCAGATGCTCGATTCCATGATCGAAAACTCGCGGCCGACCCGGGCCGAGGCGTCCGACGTGGCGAACGCGGTGCTCGACGGCGCCGACGCGCTGATGCTCTCCGCGGAGACGGGCATCGGGCGGTACCCGGTGCTGGCCGTCTCCACCATGGCCCGCATCGTCTCCACCACCGAGGCGGGCTCCATCAGCGTGCCCCGTCTGCAGCACGAGCCGCGCACCCGCGGCGGCGCGCTCACCGCGGCGGTACCGAAGATCGCCGTGTCGATCGGGGCCAAGGCGATGGTCGCGTTCACCCAGACCGGAGACACCGTCCGGCGGCTGGCCCGGCTGCACTGTGACCTGCCGCTGCTCGCCTTCACGCCGGAGCTGACGGTGCGCTCGCAGCTCGCCCTCTGCTGGGGGGTCGAGACGTTCCAGACCCCGTTCGTGGCGCACACCGACGAGATGTTCCGCCAGGTCGACCGGGCCCTGCTCGGCATGGACTTCGCCGACAAAGGCGACTACGTGGTGATCGTCGCCGGCAGCCCGCCCGGCACCCCCGGCTCGACCAACACCCTGCGGGTGCACCGCCTCGGCGATCTTGCGGACACCGGGTGACCGACGTTCTCACCGGCCAGCCGGCCGTCGACGAGCTGCTGGACCTGCTGGACCTGCGCAAGCTGTCCGATACCGGGTACGAGGGGCGCAGCCCGACCGTCGGGCCGCTGCGGGTGTTCGGCGGGCAGGTCGCCGCCCAGGCGCTGGTCGCCGCCGGCCGCACGGTGTCCGACCCGGAGCGCCGGGTGCACTCGCTGCACGGGTACTTCGTGCGCCCCGGTGACCCGACCGAACCGATCCGGTACCTGGTGGAGACCATCCGGGACGGTCGCTCATTTTCGGTACGCCGGTCGGTGGCGGTCCAGCACGGAAAGCCGATCTTCTTCATGTCGGCGTCGTTTCACCGCGACGAGGACGGCCTCGACCACCAGGGGACCGCGCCTCGGGACGTGCCGCGCCCCGACGACGTACCGACCATGGCCGACCGGCTTTCCCGGTACCCCGAACGCGCCGGGATCTGGGCGAAGATCACCCGCCCGATCGATGTGCGGTACGTGGGTGAACCCGGCTGGGTACGCCCCGGAGACCGGCCGTCCGAGCCGCACCAGCGGGTCTGGATGCGCCTGGACGGCGTGCTGCCCGACGATCCGCTCGTGCACGCCTGCGCGCTGACGTACGCGTCGGACCTCACCCTGCTGGACTCGGTGCTGTCCGTGCACGGCGAGGTGTGGGGTCCTGGCGGCTTCGTGGGCGCCAGTCTCGACCACGCGATCTGGCTGCACCGTCCGTTCCGGGCCGACGAGTGGTTCCTCTACGACTGCCGGAGCCCGTCCGCGTCCGGTGGCCGTGGCCTGGCCACCGGCAGCATGTTCACCGAGTCCGGCCGGCACGTGGCGACCGTGGTCCAGGAGGGCCTGCTCCGGCCGGTCCGGGGCTGACGGAGATAATCAACGCATGCGACTGTCGGCTCGGGTGGATTACGCGCTCCGCGCGGTGGCTGAGCTGGCGGCCGCGGCCAGCGCCCCGAACGGTCCCCACCGGGAGAACGGCGTGGACCGGACGGGCGGTGCGGACCGGGCGGGCGGCGTGGATCGGGCGGGCGGCGTGGATCGGCCGGTCACCGCGGAGCGGCTCGCGCAGGCACAGCTGATACCCCCGAAGTTCCTGGAAAGCATTCTGCTGCAGCTACGGCGCGGTGGCATCGTCACCGCGCAGCGTGGCCCCGACGGTGGCTATCGGCTGGCCCGACCGGCCGAGGACATCTCGCTCGCCGAGATCATCCGGGTCATCGACGGGCCGCTGGCGAACGTACGCGGTCAGCGGCCCGAGAACGTCGGGTACCGGGGCGCCGCCGAGGCGTTGCAGGACGTGTGGATCGCGCTGCGCGCCAGCGAACGGCAGATCCTCGAGCTGGTCACCGTCGCGGACGTGGTTACCGGGGAGCTGCCGGATCAGGTCCGTGACCTCGCGGCCGATCCGCGCGCCTGGATCTGATCCCGCCGGGTTGGATCTGATCCCGCGCGGTTGGCTGGTCACCGCGCGGTTGGATCTGATCCCGCGGGGTTGGCTGTTCACCGCGTGGGTGCGGGGTTGACCGGGAGCTCCACGGCGAGGCGGTAGCCGGTACCGGGTCCGGCACCGGCCGAGACCGTGCCGCCGACCGCCGACATCCGCTCGGTCAGCCCACGCAGCCCGTTGCCGCCGGGCGGCGAACCGGCCGACGCGTGCCGCGGCGGGTCCGCCGGACAGCCGGGTCCGCCGCCGTCGTCGGAGATCACCGTGTACGCGCGGGTACGGGTGAGGCCCACCTCGATGCGGCAGGTGCGGGCCCGACTGTGCCGAATCACGTTGGTGACGCCCTCGCGGACCGCCCAGGTGAGCAGGGCGTCCAGCGGTCCCGGCAGGGCCGGTCCGGTGGTGTGCACGGTCGGCTCGATGCCGGCGTCGCGCAGGCTGGCCCGCGCCCGTTCCAGCTCCTGGGACAGTCCGCCGGTGCGGTACCCGGTGACCGCCTCGCGGATCTCGGTCAGCGCCTGCCGGCCGATCTGTTCGATCTCGATTGCCTGGGTCACCGCGGCGCCGGGGTCACGGCCGGCGACCCGGCGGGCCACCTCGGCCTTGACCACGATGACCGAGAGCGTGTGCCCGAGCAGGTCGTGCAGGTCCCGGGCGAAGCGGAGCCGCTCCTCGGCGACGGCCGCCTCGGCGAGGGCCCGGCGGGTGGCGCGCAGCTCGTCGATGAGCCCGATCATGCGGCTGACCACCAGGACGAGCGCGCCGGACATGACCACGCTGAACATCGAACCGGACAGGGCTCCGGCGGACTGCCGGTGCGCCACTCCGATCGTCAGCACGGTCGCGCCGACCACAGCCACGCCGATGGCGCCGGACCACGACCGCAGCGTCGCCGCCGCGGCGACACTGACGAAGAGCAGAATGTCCAGCCAGGACCCCGGCTGCCCGGTGTAGGTGGCGGCCAGCGCGACGCCGATCGCGGCCAGCACGGCGAGCCCGGCGACGCGGTTTCGCCACGTGCCGATGCGTCCGAAGCCGGCGATCACCACGATCAGGTACAGGGACACGAACAGGGCCAGACCCGCGGCGGCCGGCCAGCGCGGCGACACCTGCCCGCCTACCACAGCGCCGATCGGATTGGCCAACGGAAACATCCACACGATGAGCCAGGCGAGGCCGCCCACGGCGCGGGCGCTGCGCTCGGCGCGGGTCCGGAGGGTACGGCCCGCGACCGTCGGTTCGCCGGTGGGTCGGAAGCCCCGCAACCAGGCGGGACCGTCGTCGCCGCGGTCCGCGCTGCCAGCCACCCCGTTGCCATCCACGCCGGTGATGTTACGAACCGCGAACCACCCGTGGGGCTGGGCAACGGTCCGGCGTGACGTGTACGGACGTACCGCTGCGGTTGGCACCCCGGGCCGGGCCACCACCGGCCGTTCGGCCGAAGTGCTGGCGGGGTGCGTCTCAGTCGGTGAGCTGGCGTTGACACTGGCCGGCCGCCTGTCCCAGTATTCCTAGTAACTAGCTATGGAATGTGGGGCGACGGATGCGTACAGCGGTGGCGGGACGACCCGCATCGATGGCCGGGACGGTGGCCGGCGTGGTCGCGGCCGCCCTCGCGCTGGCCGGCCTCGCCGCCTGCGGCGGTTCGTCGGACAAGGCCGCGGACGGATCGGTGACGCTGCGTCTCGGGTACTTTCCCAACCTGACCCACGCCACCCCGATCGTCGGTACCGACAAGGGCTTCTTCAAGCAGCGGCTCGGCGACAAGGTGACCCTGGAGACGAAGACGTTCAACGCCGGCCCGGAAGCGGTCGAGGCACTCTTCTCGGACGCGGTGGACGCGATCTATGTCGGCCCCAACCCGACGGTCAACGCCTGGCAGAAGTCGAACGGCAAGGGTGTCAAGGTCGTCGCCGGGGCCGCGTCCGGCGGCGTCGCTTTCGTCGTCAAGCCCGAGATCACCAGCCCGGAGCAGCTCAAGGGTAAGAAGCTCGCCACCCCGCAGCTGGGTAACACGCAGGATGTCGCCCTGCGGTACTGGCTCAAGCAGCACAACCTGACCACCACCGCCGAGGGGGGCGGGGACGTGTCGATCGCCCCGCAGGCCAACTCCGACGCGGTCAACTCCTTCACCTCCGGCGCCGTCTCGGGCGCGTGGCTGCCCGAGCCGTACGCGTCGAAGCTGGTCGCCGCCGGCGGCAGGGTGCTCGTCGACGAGCGCGATCTGTGGCCGGGCGGCAAGTTCGTCATCACCAACCTGGTGGTGAGTTCGACCTTCCTCGCCAAGCACCGCGACGTGGTGAAGAACCTGGTCGCCGGCCAGGTGGACGCCAACGAGTTCATCAACGCCCATCCCGACGAGGCGCAGCAGGTTGTCAACACCGCCATCGGCAAGATCAGTGGCAAGGCTCCGAACGCGAAGGACACCGCGACCGCCTGGAAGTCGCTGACCTTCCTCAACGATCCGCTCGCCGATTCGCTCCGCACCGGTGCCAGCCATGCCCAGGACGTCGGACTGCTCAAGCCGGTCGACCTGAAGGGCCTGTACGACCTGTCGCTGCTCAACGAGGTGCTCAAGGCACAGGGAGCGTCGGAGGTCAAGGCGTGACATCTGTCCTGCGCAAGGACGTCGAGGCCGAGCGGTCCCTGGACCGCTCGGCGGTCTCCGTATCCGGGGTGTCCAAGGTCTTCGGCCGCGGGTCGACCGCCGTGCACGCGCTCGACAACGTGTCGCTCGACGTGGCCCCGGGTGAGTTCGTGTGCCTGGTCGGCGCGTCCGGCTGCGGCAAGAGCACCATGCTGTCGCTGGTCGCCGGGCTCGACGAGCCGACCGCCGGCACCATCGCGGTAGCCGGCGGCGCCAACCCGGCGCTGATGTTCCAGGAGCCGGCGCTGTTCCCGTGGCTGACCGTCGGCGGCAACGTCGGGCTGCCGCTGCGGCTGCGGAAGGTACCGCGCCAGGAGCGGGCGGCCCGGGTCGCCGAGCTGCTGGGGACGGTGCACCTGAGTGAGTTCGGCAGGCGGCGCCCACACGAGCTGTCCGGCGGGATGCGCCAGCGGGTCGCGCTGGCCCGTACCCTCGCGCTGGACACCCCCGTCCTGTTGATGGACGAGCCGTTCGGCGCGCTCGACGCGATGACCCGCGACATCCTGCACGACGAGATCGAGCGCATCTGGCGCGAGCGCCAGCTCACCGTACTGTTCGTGACCCACAACGTCCGCGAGGCGGCCCGCCTCGGTGACCGGATCGTGCTGCTGTCCAGCCGGCCCGGCCGGGTCGTCTGGGAACGCCGGGTCGACGTGCCGCGCCCGCGCCGGATCGACTCTCCGGAGATCGCGGCGATTGCCGCCGAGGTCACCGATCGGCTCCGGCAGGAGGTACGCCGGCATGGCCGTTGAGTCGACTGAGTCGATTCCGGGTGGGTCGAATGCCGGTGGGTCGAACGCCGTCGAGTCGAAGGCCCTCGAGGCGCGGGTGGTCGACACCGGCGGCCGCCAGCTGGGCAGCGAGTTCTCCGGCCTGGACGCGCTCGACCTGGCCGGCCGCCGGTCCGGCCGGACCCGGGCCGCGCGGTTGTGGGCCGGCACCTGGCCGAAGGTACTGGCCCTGGCGCTGGTGGTGGCGCTCTGGCAGGTCGTCGTCTGGTCGGGCTGGAGACCGGACTACGTGCTGCCGGGCCCCCGCCCGGTGTTCACCGAACTCGGCCGGCTGAGCACCACCAGCCACCTGTGGAGCGCGCTGGGCACGACGATGCGGCGGGCTCTGATCGGCTTCGCGGCCGCCGGTGTGATCGGATTCCTGCTGGGTGTGGCGTCCGCGCGCATCCCGCCGCTGCGGGCCGCCATCGGCTCCATGATCACCGCGCTGCAGACGATGCCGTCGATCGCCTGGTTCCCACTGGCGATCCTGCTGTTCAAGCTCAGCGAGAACGCGATCTTCTTTGTGGTCATCCTCGGTGCGGCGCCGTCCATCGCCAACGGTGTGATGGCCGGGGTCGACTATGTACCCCCGCTGCTGCTGCGGGCCGGGCGCAACATTGGGGCCAAGGGCATCGGGCTGTACCGGTTCGTCATCGCACCCGCCTCGTTGCCCTACATCGTGGCCGGGCTCAAGCAGGGCTGGGCCTTCGCCTGGCGCAGCCTGATGGCCGGCGAACTACTGGTATCGATCGCGAATCGGCCGTCCCTGGGCTTCAGCCTGGAGGCGTCGCGTCAGCTGAACGACGCGGTGGGGCTGCTCGCGTACATGATTGTGATCTTGATTTTGGGCCTGCTGGTGGACAACGTCTTCGGTCGGGTGGACCACGCGGTGCGGGTGCGCTGGGGTATCACCGCGAAGCGCTGACCACCCGACCGCATGTTCAGCCGTTCGCCGATGCCTGGATCAGTTTCCAGGCGGCGGCGACGTGCCGCTGCTCGGTCAGCGGTGAGCCGATCGCCAGCCGGAGCGCGTACCGGCCGTCGACCTTCGTGTGGGTCAGGTAGGTCTGGCCGGTGTCGTTGACGCGGCCCAGCAGCCCCTCGTTGGCGACGTCGTCGGCCCGCAGCCGGAAGCAGACCAGCGAGAAGGGGTGCGGGGCGACGATCTCGAAGCGGGAGTCCGCCCGGACCCAGGCGGCGAACTCCTGAGCCAGCGCCACGCCGGAGCGGACGTGCGCCCGCAGGCCTTCGGCGCCGTACCAGCGCAGGACGAACCACAGCTTCAGCGCGCGGAACCGCCGGCCGAGCGGTACCTGCCAGTCCCGGTAGTCGATGACGGCACCGGACTCGCTGGCCGTGTTGCGCAGGTACTCCGGGAGCACGGTCAGCGCCGCCACCAGCTCGGCCCGGTCGGCGACCCAGAACGCGTCGCAGTCCAAGCCGGTGAGCAGCCACTTGTGCGGATCGAAACAGTACGAGTCGGCGAACCCGACCCCGTCGTGGGTCCAGCGCAGCTCCGGGCAGACCGCCGCCGCCCCGGCATACGCCGCGTCCACGTGCAGCCAGACGCCGTACTCGCGGCAGATCCGGCCGATCTCCGGCAGCGGGTCGACGGCTGTGGTCGAGGTGGTACCGATCGTCGCGACCACCAGTGCGGGCTTCTCGCCGACGGCGCGATCGGCCTCCAGCGCGGCCCGCAGCGCTCCCGGCCGCATCGCGTGGTCGGCGTCGACCTCGATCAGCCGGACGCTGTCGTCGCCCAGCCCGGCCAGGCGGGCCGCCTTCTCGATGGAGGAGTGACCCTGGTTGGACGTGTAGACCAGGTACCTGGCGCGCACGCCCTCGCGGCGCCACGCGCCGCCGCTGGCCCGGTGCAGGGCGGCCAGCGTGGCCACCAGTGTCGCCGAGGACGCCGAGTCCTGGATCACCCCACCGCCGGTACCGCTCGAGCGGAACCGCTCCGGCAGCGCCAGCAGCTCGGCCAGCCAGTCCAGCACGACCGTCTCGATTTCGGTCGCGGCCGGGCTGGTCGACCACAGCATCCCCTGCACGCCGAGGCCGGCGCAGACCAGGTCGGCGAGGACCGACGGCCCGGACGTGTTGGCGGGGAAGTACGCGAAGTATGACGGGTGCTGCCAGTGCGTCACGCCCGGCAGGACGACCCGGTCGAGGTCGGTCAGCACGGCGGCGAAGTCCTCGCCGGTCTCCGGCGGTGCGGCGGGCAGCCCGGCCGCGACCTCGCCCGGATGGACGTCCGGGGTCACCCGGTGGCTCTCCAGATCGGTCCAGTACCGGGCGACCCAGTCGACCACCTGATGGGCGTACCGGCGGAATTCGTCGGGTGTCATGTGAGCGGTCACCGCCCGACCCTAGCCATACCCGGCCGATCGGAGTGAGTGAAACTCGCTCACGGCGGGGCTCATTCCTACGCTTGTCCTACGGGGACGGACGCAAGGCGGTGCGCCTGACCGACGACGCGCTCCCCGCGGCGGAGGAGGCGAGATGGCCGACCCGGATTACGTCGACGACCTCGACGATCTCGGGGTCGGCCTGTCGCCGGCCCGGGGTCTGCCCCGGCGGGCCGAGATCACCGGCGAGGTGGTGAAGATCGAGGACGCGTACCCGCGCCGGGTGGCGGTCGGCGCGGCGCTGGCCGTCGCGGTCCTCGCCGGGGTCGCCGTCACCCGGGTGCTGGCCGCGCTGCTGGCGATGGTCCTGGGCGCGAAGGCCGGGGCGGGGGACGGCCGGGGCCTGTGGACGCTGCGCAAAGGCCCGGAGTTCCGGGTCACCCCGATCTGGATCCGCGATACCGACGGGTTCTTCGTCGAGGTGGAGGTCCACGGCTACCTCTCCGGCCGGGCGCTTCGCCCCAACGACCTGGTGCGGGTTGCCGCCCGTCGCCAGGACGGCCGGCGGCTGCCGATGCGGGCGCACCGCATCGACAACCTGACGATCGGGCGGTTCGTCACGCCCCGCCGGCCCACCGTGTGGACGCACCTCTGGCCCGGTCCGGTGATCCAGGCGGTGATCGGAATGGCAATTCTGGCCGCCGTCGCGGGCGCGCTGTGGGTGGGGCGATGACAGCGCGCCATTCTTGAAAGTGAGTCAATTTCTCGGTAAAGCGATTGACCTATTGCGCCAAAGGAAAGAGATCTATTGCGACATCTCGATAGATCTATTGCGATATCTCAGATTGTAACTGGAAGGTTTCTTGACTGTAAGGCGGCGTGGTGTGAACATTCGTAGGACCGGGGGCACCGGACCGCTCCCACCGTGACGTTGGGAGTACTCCGCCCATGACTGGACAGCGCAGCGCGTATCTGCTGCGGCTCGCGGACGCCGTGCTCCAGCCGGGTTTCGTCGGAACGGCGCCACCGGCGTGGGTGCGCCGCCGGCTCGCCGCAGGTCTCGGCGGCGTCGCGCTCTTCAGCCGCAACATCATCGACGCCGGCCAGGTGGCCGCGTTGACCGCCGCGCTGCGGCAGGAGAACCCGGACGTCATCGTGGCCGTCGACGAGGAGGCCGGTGACGTGACCCGTATGGAGTCGCGCACCGGCAGCTCACGCCCGGGGAACCTGGCACTCGGCGCCGTCGACGATCCCGACCTGACCGAGGCGGTGGCCCGCGACCTCGGCCACGAGCTGGCCGCCGCGGGCATCAACCTCGACTACGCCCCGGACGCCGACGTCAACTCCAACGCCGACAATCCGGTCATCGGGGTGCGGTCGTTCGGCTCCGAACCGGCACTGGTCGCCCGGCACACCGCGGCCTGGGTGCGCGGCCTGCAGTCGGTCGGTGTCGGCGCGTGCGCCAAGCACTTTCCGGGCCACGGCAACACCAGCGTCGACTCCCACCACGCCGCCCCGACCATCCCGGCGAGCCGCGACGACCTGTTCGCCGTCGAGCTGGCACCGTTCCGCGCCGCCGTCGAAGCCGGCGTCCAGGCGATCATGAGCGCCCACCTGTTCGTACCGGCCATCGATCCCACGTACCCGGCGACCCTCAGCCACGCCATCCTGACCGGCGTCCTGCGGGGCGACCTGGGCTTCGACGGCCTGATCGTGACCGACGCGATCGAGATGGCCTCCGTCGCCAAGCCGTACGGGCTGGCCGGCGCGACCGTACGTGCCCTGGCCGCCGGCGCGGACGCGATCTGCGTGGGCGGTGAGGTGGCAGACGAGGAGACCGCGGTGATGCTCCGCGACGCGATCGTCGACGCGGTCACCGGCGGGACCCTTACCGAGGCCCGGCTGGTCCAGGCGGCCGAGCGGGTATGGCGGCTGGCCCGGTGGACCCGTGGCTTCGCGGCACAGCCGGCCACGACCGCCGCGGCGGCCACCGTCGGCGCCGTCGCCACGGCATGCGCGACCCTGATCGCGGTACCCGCCACCGGCAACGGGCATGGTGGTGTCGACGGGCATGGTGGTGTCGACGGACACGGTGGCCTTGCCGGATTCGGCATTGTCGACCGCAACGGGAATGGTCCGTCGCACGGCAACGGTCATGGGTCGGGCAACGGCAACGGCAACGGACACGGTACGGGCGGCAACGGGGGCGCGCCGCTCGGGTTGGCCGCCGCCCGGCGGGCGCTGCGGGTCAGCACGGACAGTTCGGCCGCGCCGCTGCCGCTGACCAGCGCCCCCCACGTGGTGGAGTTCGTGGCACCGGGGAGCATGGCGATCGGTCGGGAGACGCCGTGGGGGGTTGCCGAACCGCTCGGCGGCCTGCTGCCGGGTACCACGACCGTGCGGCTGTCCGCCCCCGACGTACCCGACGCGGTACGCCTCGGCGAGGTGGCGCTGGCGCCGGCGACCGGTCGCCCACTGGTACTGGTGGTCCGCGACGCGCACCGTCACCCCTGGATGGCGAACGCGCTCCGGACGCTACTGCACGCTCGGCCGGACGCCATCGTGGTGGAGATGGGCGTCCCGGCGGTCCGGTCCGGCCAGGTCTACCTGGCGACCTACGGCGCCAGCCGGGCCAATGGTCAGGCGGCGGCGGAGTTACTGGCCGGACACGGCTGACCCGGTCACTCAGGTTGGCCCCGTACGTGCCGATATAGGCACGTGTATCGGGGAAGGACCTGAATGCCGGCCGAGCGCGATCGGATTCGCAGCCACCGTCGGGGGGCAACCCGACCCGCGGTGACGACGCGGGCCGACCGCCCGCGCAGCCTCATCCTGACCAGCCTGCTCGCGACCGTGCTCCTCGGCCTGTGCGGGGGCACCCTGTACGGCAACCTGCGGGCGACCCGGGCCGCCGACGCGCATCGGACGTCCCTTGCCGTGGATTCGCTGTTCGCGCAGGCCCGCGACGCGGTCACGCTGGAGGAGTCCCACCTTCGGCGGTACCGGGTGGAGCCGGCGGATCCGGTACGGGTGGCATTCGTGCGGGCCGCCGGTGCGGTCAACGCCGCACTGGAGCAGGCCGGCCGACGGGGCGACCCGAAGGCGCTGCGCGCCGCGCGACGGCTGCTGACCGAGCAGCGGGCCTACCGCGAAGCCGGGGACCGGCTGATCGACGGGTCGGCCCGGACCGACCCGGCCGGGGATGGCCCGTACCGCACCCTCCAGAGCGACGTCGACGCCGTTTCGCGTACCTACGGTGGTGCCGCCGCCGATCAGGCCGACCGGCTGTTCCAGACGCAACGACGGACCGTGTTCGGTACCGTCGTCGGGTTCACGATCGGCATGACCTTGGTGGCCATGATCTGGCGGCTGGTCCTCGGCTACCAGCGGCGGCTGCTCGCCAACGTCGCCGCGAGCCAGCGGCTCGCGCTTCATGACTTCCTGACCGGCCTGCCGAACCGGGCCCTGTTCGGCCGCCGGTTGCAGGACGTGGTCGACGCGGCCCGCGCGGATCCGAGCCGGCGCCTGGCATTGATGGTCCTGGACCTCAACGGGTTCAAGGCGGTCAACGACACCCTTGGGCACCAGGCCGGTGACCAGTTGCTGGAGGTGGCCGGGCAGCGGCTGCGGGACGCGGTCCGCGACGTCGACATGGTGGCGCGGTTGGGCGGCGACGAGTTCGCGGTGGTGCTACCCGACGTCGACAATGTCGGACAGGTGCGGCTGATCGCCGAGCGGATCAACGAGGTACTGCGCAGCGACTTCCAGGTGGCGGCCGGGCCGGCCGCGGTCAGCGCCAGCATCGGGGTGGTGACCGGCCCGACCGACGCCGGCGCCGACGACCTGATCCGGCACGCCGACACCGCCATGTACCGGGCCAAGGCGCGCGGCGGCGGGGTGGCGTACTACGACGCGCGTACCGACCGCGAGGTGCCGGACCGGATGAGCCTGTTCGGCGAACTCCGGGCGCTGCTGGACGCCGGAGACCCGTGGGTCGAACTCGGCCTGTACTACCAACCGCAGGTACGCCTCAGCGACGGTACGGTCAGCTCGGTGGAGGCGCTGGTGCGCTGGCACCACCCCGGTCGCGGGCTGCTGATGCCCGACGAGTTCCTGCCGCTGGCCGAGGCACGCGGCCTGGAGATCCGGCTCACGTACCATCTGCTCGACGCCGCCGTGGAGCAGGCGGCCGCCTGGTACCTCGGTGGGTCACCGCGGGTCGTGGCGGTCAACGTGTCGCCGCGCTGCCTGGTCGACGACGACTTCGTCGCGCGGGTCATCGCCGCGATCGACGGGGCCGGCCTGCCGCCCCGACTGCTGCGGCTGGAGATCAGTGAGAACGGGATGATGAACGATTCGCAGCGGGCCCTCGCCGCGCTGCACGAGATCCACGACCAGGGTGTCCAGCTGTCCATCGATGACTACGGCACCGGATTCAGCTCCCTGGAGCAGCTCAAACGGATTCCCGCCGACGAGCTGAAGATCGACCGGTCGTTCGTGCGCGACATCGTCACCGACGCCGGCGACCAGGTGCTTGTCCGCAGTACCGTCGCGGTCGCCCACGCCGTGGGCCTGCTCGCCGTCGCCGAAGGCGTGGAAGACCTCGCGGCGTTGACCGTGCTCGCCGACCTCGGTTGCGACTTCGCGCAGGGGTACGCGACCAGCCCGGCGGTGGCCGCGGCCGACGTACCGGCCGCCTGCCGGCAGGCCGAGCAGCGGGCACGCCGGTCCGCCGCCGCA
>JAVHWE010000187.1:0-5302 GCA_032160285.1 Micromonosporaceae bacterium
CCTCCCGGTTTTTCGGTGCGACCGCACCGGCCGACCCGCCGGTACCGGGCTCGACCTCGCCGTCCGACGCGGTTCGGGGTGCCGGGACCGGATACAGGTTGCGCCGGGCCGCCGGTTGGTTGGTCGGCGCGGCGAGTGCCGCGGCCGGAAGGTACGGGCGGAACCACGCGGCGACCGGTGCGGGCGTCCGGTCCGGGGTCGGGTCCGGGTTGAGATCCGGGCCGGGATCGGGCGCGGGAGCGGCGGCCAGGGTCGACTGTTTCGAGGTCGGTCCGGGCGCGGCGGTCGACCTGGCGTCGGGTCGCTCCGTCGCGGACCGGTCGGGCACCAGCCCACGGGTGACGGTGACGGGCGCCAGAATCGCCAGCGGCAGCAGGACGTACGCGACGGTACCGGTGGCGGTGGAATGCAATCTGACCTTGATGCCGTGCCGGGCCGCCAGCCGCCCCACGACGTACAGGCCCATCGTGCCGGCCGCCGCACTGGAGAGGGTGGAGCCCGGCTGCGCCAACCGGGCGTTCACGTCGGCGAGCCGAGCCTCGGTCAGGCCGATGCCGTAGTCGTAGACACCGAGCACCACGCCGTCGACGGTGTGCCGGGCCTCCACCCGCACCGGAGCGTCGGGCGGCGAGAACGTCGCGGCGTTCTCCAGTAGCTCGGCGAGCAGATGTACCAGGTCACCGACGACCGGTCCGCCGACGGCCGCCTGCATCGACTCCGCCTCGACCCGGTGGAAGTCCTCGATCTCGGACGCCGCCGCGGTGATCACGGCGGACAGCGGGAACGCCGAGGTGACCCGGCGGCCCGGCTCGCCGCCCGCCAGTACCAGAAGGTTTTCGCCGTTGCGGCGCATCCGCGCGGCCAGCTGGTCCAGCGCGAACAGCTTCGACAGGGCGTCCGGATCGGTCTCGTCGCGTTCGTACTCGTCGAGCAGGCGCAGTTGCCGGGTGATGAGGGTACGGATGCGGCGGGCGAAGATCTCCGCCATCCGGGCCACGTCCACGTGCAACTCGGCCTGGTCGCCGGCGAGCCGCAGCGCGGTACGGTGCACCGAGGTGAACGCGTTGGCGAGCTCACCGATCTCGTCCTCGCTGGCCCCGATGCGCCGGGTGTCCTCGGTGGCCCGCGAGCCCTGAGCGAGCAGCTGCTCCGGCGACGCACCGGCCATCACGGCCGCGATGGTGTCGTGCAGCTCGTGTCGGGCGACGGTCAGCGCCGCCACCTGCAGGCGGCGCAGCCGGCGGCTGGTGCGCACGGCGAGCCCGATCGCGGCGGCCAGCGCGAGCAGGCCGATCAGCGCGGTGCCGATCGCGGTCAGCCAGGCCCGCCGGGCGGCGGCGGTCGACGCCGCGGTGGCCGCCCGGTCGAGCTGGTCGGCCAGGCCCAGTCCGACCAGGTCCACCTTGCGGATGGCGCTGCTCTGTACCACGTACCAGCCGTCCGCGTCCGCCTTCACCGCGGCGGGGTCGCCGGTCAGCACCGCGGCCCGCATCGTCGTCGCCTTTCCGACGTCGGGTCCGGTGACGGTACGGTCGTAGCGCTGCCGGGCCGCCGTGCTGGCGATCCGGGTGAATTCGGCCGTTCGCTGCTCGCGCGCGGTACCGAGCTGGGCCAGGTCGATCAGGTCGCGGCCCTGCAGGGAACCGCGGCTGTAGATGGTGCGCAGCAGGTCACGTTCGAGGGCGAGATAGTGCTCGACGGCGGCGACCGCGGAGATCTCCCGGGCCGCGCGGGCCAGATCGGTGTCGCGGAGCTGGGCAGGTAGCGCGTCGGCGACCGCGAGCAGCGAGTTCGCGATGTCGTGGAACACCGGGTCGGTCTGGCTACCCGCCGGGATGCCGGTCTTGGACGCGATGCGGGCAGCGACGAGCCGGTCGAGCTGACGGTCGGCCGCCCGCAACTGCACGTCGAGCGCGGGGGCGGTGCGCACGGCGTCGGCGCGGGCCGCCCGGTACCGCTGTAGTGCCTGGTCGGCGCGGCGCCGCTGGGCCACCACCAGCTGTTCGCCGGAGGTACCGCCGCGTTGGCGCAGGGCGACGGTCTCGGCCAGCTCGCGCTCCAGTTCGTGGGTCAACCGCACGGTCGCGGTCGCCGTGGTGGCGACCGCCCGGGCCCGCGCCGCATCCCGGGCGTTCGCGATCGCCTCCGTGGTCTGTGCGGTACCGAGCACGCCCAGCCCCACCATGGAGACGAGAATCGGGGCGAGTAGCTGGGTACGCACAGACCAGAGCCGGGCGCGCAGCCGGCCCCGGCGGTGCCCCGGCACCGTTGCGTCGCCGGGAGGGTGGCGGGGGGTGCCGGCGCCGTGCGCCGACCCGGTCGGTACCGCAGCCGACCGTACCGGCTGGGGCGGCACCGGTCCGCGCGGCACCTGTCCGGACGGCATCGGTCGATGGGGCGTTTGTCCGGACGGCATCGGTCCATGGGGCGCTTGTCCGGACGGCATCGGTCCGCGCGGCGTCGGTCCGGGCGGGGTGAGACCCGGTGGACCTGGCTGCGGCACTGGTGGAGTCGGCATCGCCCTCCTGGGGCTGGAGCTGCCGGGCCCGTTTCGGCGGGTCCGACGGCCGGTTGTCTGCCCCGTGGCCGCGGTTGCGCGAGTTCGTCGGGTGTGACCGCAGCGCCGCGGTGCAGTGGGACCTGTTGCCGGGTAGTTGGATCCGGCCTGGTCGGCCCGGTTTGTCTGGTGTGTTCGGCGGTAGTGAACGGTGTTGGTGCGATGAACTTAACGTTGTCGCCGAAAGTAGTGAAGAGGCCGATGACACCCGGTGTCCGCGGCGTCGGTCCGCGGGGTCGTCGCCGGCTGATCCAGGCGTCGAGATGGGCCGTCACGCGGCACCATTTGTCCGGTCTTGTCCATACCTGAGCTGACCCAGGGGTCACCGTCCGCTGAGCTCCTTCTCCAGCGGTGTCCGAAACCGCGGGGTGACCCGTACCCCACCCATCCAGTCGGCCAGCCGCGCCGCTTCGGCGGCAACGGCGGTCCCGGCCGCGCCACCGATGTCCTCGAGGAGCCGGTACCGGACCGTCCCGTCGGCGCGCTGAGCCCAGCCACCCACGATCCGGCCGTCGCACCACACGGTCGGTCCGACGTTGCCGGACCGGTCGAACAGCGCCGGCGCATGGTCGCCCAGGTACCAGCCGCGATCCGCCCAGCCCATCGGCGTCGGGTCGAGCGCCGGCAGCAGGGCGATCCAGGACCCGTCGGCGGTCGGCTCCGGTACCCGCGCGCCGAGCTCACCGGCGGGTACGGACGCAGCGGAATCGTCGGAGTCGGAGTCGGCGTCGGCGGCCAGGATCAGCCCGGTCACGCCGTCAAGGTCGACATCGACGGTGTCCAACCGGGCCAGGGCGCGTTTGATCTCGCCGACGGTCGCGCCGGTCCACCACTTGAGGTCGCCGACCGTACCCGGTCCGTACGCGGCCAGCCACCGGCGGACGAGTTCGACCCGGGCGTCGTCCGGACTCCACTCCGCAATCCCGGCGGGAAGCCAGGTCCGCACCGGGGTCCACCGGTTCTGGCTGCTGGTCCACGATCCGCGGGGTCGGCCGCGCACCAGGTGACCGTCGGCCGCCAGCAGGAACAGCACCCGGGTCGAGATGGACTGCCAGGCCTGGTAAGGCTTGCCGGCGGCGAGGAGCACCCGCCGGCCAAGCCGGGGCTCGGCGCGGGTCAGCTCGGTGTTGGTCGCCTCGCCGAGCGCGTCCAACGCGGTACGGGTGGCCCGTTCGAGGTCGCGGAGCCAGCCGTCGACATCCCCGCCCGCCTCGGCGGCGATCTCCGCGGTGTCGGCGAGCAGGCGGACCAGCGCAGCCCGTTCGCGTACCGCGATGGCCCGTGTGCAGGCGGCGTGCACGATACCGGCCGCCTCGACCGGCAGCGTGAACATCGTCCGACGCATGCCCAGGGTCCGGACGAGCGTACGGTCGTCGTACAGAGCCGCGTCGATCTCGTCTGCCGTAACCTCGGCCCGCGCGCGGATCGCCAGGTACACCGACGCCGGATCCGTGGCGTGCAACGCCACCAGGCTCTCAGCGACGTCAACGGGTCCGCCGCCCCGGCGGCCGGGAGCCAGTCGGTGCCGGTACGCCAGCCGCGAACGCCGCTCGTCGACCGTGATCCGCCGCATCCCGGCAGTATCGCACCGGGCCGGTGGCGGCTGTCCCGTCGCCGTCGCCGTCGCCCGCGGTTCGCCGGTCACCCGAGTGCTTTTGATCCGCACGCGGATCCTCGCACTGACCGCCCGGACGGCCGCGCGCACCGGCCGCCAGCGGCGTCGGTTCGGCCAATGGGCGGGCCGCACCGCGCTCGTCAAGATCGAAAACGGGGTGTAATGTATGCGTCCGTGCAGCCGGGCTGGGCGCGGGCCACGTGCCCACAATCCGCCCGGCCGTTCTTGGGGTCCGAGTGGCGGAATGGCAGACGCGCTAGCTTGAGGTGCTAGTGCCCGTATAGGGTGTGGGGGTTCAAGTCCCCCCTCGGACACCGACCTGTGTCATCTGTGAACCATCGAATCGCCCTACTTCAACACGTTCCGGGCGCGGTCGAGCACCGCGCCTGGGCAGGCCGAACAGCCTCCGTCGAGGGGGCTGGTCAGCGTGACGAGCCCTGTGGTGGCGCCGCTGATCCCGCCGCGGACCCGGTCGGGCGGCCGGCCGAATCGCCTTCTCACTGGTGGTCATCGGCGGGTGCCGTTGCCCCCATTACCGGCCGCGCGGGAACGGTCTTCCGTGTACGGGTTCGCGGTTGTCAACGACCGCGGGCGGATCGCCGCGCAGTCTGTGGTGCAGACCCTTGGCTGGCAGCCGGGAACCCCGCTGTCGATCCGCGAACAGGCCGGCCTTGTCGTGGTCACCGCCGACCCCGGTGGTGGGAGCCGACTGACCGGCGACGGGCATGTGCGGCTGCCGGTGACAGTCCGGCGCTGGTGCGGCGTGGAGGCGGGAAGCCGGGTCCTGCTGGTGGCCGATCCGGTCGGGGGGCGCCTCGTGGTGCATCCGGCCGCGTCGCTGGACATGATGGTCACCAGCCGCCACGCGGACGCGTTCGGCGGTGGCGTCGCATGAGCGCCGAGGTGGAGGCGGCCCTGGTGCTGTTGGCCCGGCTCGGGGTCACGCCCGCGGATCTGATCGCGGGTGCGGCGGCCGGCCGACCGCCGGTGCCGACGTTCGCCGAGTTTGTCCCGCAGGTCGTGGCGGCGGTCACGCCGGGCACGTTGAAGGCGTACGGCTCGTACTGGAACCGGGTCGTGCAGGAGTGGGGTCCGCGGCGGTTGACGGAGCCGAGCCCGTTGGAGATCGA
>JAVHWE010000223.1:0-4028 GCA_032160285.1 Micromonosporaceae bacterium
GACCGGCGCCGTCGCGGCGCGTTGGAGCATCAGGTGCTGGCCACGCTGGCCACCGCCGGGCGGGACCTCACTCCGGCCGAGGTCCTCGACCTGCTCGACGCCAACCTCGCCTACACCACCGTGATGACGGTGCTGTCCCGGCTGACGGACAAGGGACTACTCGTACGACAGCGTGCCGGCCGGGCGTACTCCTACCGGCTCATCGACGACGAGGCCGAACGGACCGCGCACCGGATGCGCCAGCTGCTCGATGCCGGCGGCGACCGGGCAGCGGTTCTCGCCCACTTCGTCGGCGAACTGCCCAACGACGACGGACGTCTCCTGATCGACCTGCTGGCCGGCAGAGCACAGGACCCGGCCGGATACCGGTAATGATCGCCGCGTCGGCCGGTGGGGCCGCCCTGTGGTTGCTGGCTGCGGTCGCCGGTCCGGGTCTGGGTCGTCGGCTCCCGCCGGCGACAGCCACCCGCATGCTCGTGCTGACGTCGGTCGTGGTCGCGCTGAGCAGCCTGCTCGTCGTCGCGATCCTGGCCTTCACCTGGATCGCGCAGCTTCCGGAGGTGGTGGAACTCGGGCCCTGGTCAGCGGCGTCCCTGCGCGCACGTACCCCCATCCCGGTCGCCGTCGCCGTCGGCGCGGCGGCGGCGGGGACGGCTGGCGTCACCAACGCGTTGCGGCTGCTGACGCATCGCTTCCTGGCCCTGCGGGAGGTACGCCGAGCCTGCAGCGGACTACGCCACGCCGACGGGTTGATCGTGGTGGACAACGACAAGCCCGACGCGTTCAGCACCGCCCCGCCGGCTGGCCGGATCGTGATCACCACCGGCCTGCTGCGCGCACTACCACCGGCCGAACGGCGAGCGCTGCTCGCACACGAGACCTCGCACCTCGTCCACGGTCACGCCTGGTGGGTGATCGCCTCCGACATCGCCGCCGCCGTCAACCCGATTCTGATACCGACCAGTCGAGCGGTCCAGATCGGTGTCGAGCGCTGGGCCGACGAGGACGCCGCCGTCCAAACGTCCGACCGGCACCTCGTGGCCCGCACGGTGGCGCGCAGCGCGCTCCTCATCCACGCTGCCCACCTGCGGTTACCGACGCTGGGCGCGTCCACCCGCGCCGTACCGCAGCGGGTCGAAGCGCTCCTCGGCGCCCCGCCGCGACGCCGGTCGCTGCCCGCCGCCCTCCTTCTCGCGCTGCTGTTGGCCGCGGGCGGCGCCACCGCCCTGGTGCAGCAGCACGCCGACGACCTTTTCGACCACGCCCGGCTGCCCGTTTCGGCGCACGATCACAACCCTCCGGTACCGCGGTAGATCCCGGCCCGGTGACCGCGCGGCGGGTGGGTCCAGCGGAATCAGCACCACCGCCGATCCCGGCCGCCTCAGCACGTGCGGGCGCGGGCGGCAATCCTTCCCACCCGTCGCCCGACGATGTACGGTTCGGATTCATCTGGCTCGATCACACGAGTGAGGTCGACACATGGCCCACCAGACCGCTCCCGGCCCCCTGACGCTGCGCAAGGACGCGATCGGGCTGCGGGAGGTCATGTTCCAGAGCATCACCGACATGGCGCCGGGTGCCGCGATCGCCGCGTCGATCCCGTTCGGCGCGGCGTACGCCGGTGGTTCGCTTCCCCTCGCGGTCGCCTTCGCGCTCATCGCCTGCCTGCTGAGCGCGGTGTCGGTGGCGGAGCTCGCTGGGCGGATGCCGTCGGCCGGGTCGCTGGCCACCTACGCGGCACGTGGTCTGCACACGTCCGTCGGGTTCCTGGTCGCCTGGGCGTACGTGCTGGTCGGTGTGCTCATCTCGCCGCTGGTCCTGCTGCAGCTCGGTTTCACCACCGCGGGCACGCTGCATGATGAGTTCGGCTGGCCGGCGGACCTGTGGTGGCCGTGGACCCTGCTCGGTGCGCTGATCGTGATGACCGCGGGTATCTACGGCATCCGGACCTCCGCCGGCGTCGGTACGGTCCTGGGCATCTTCGAGGTCGCGGTGTTCGTGGTGCTCGCCGGGTTGCTGGTCGTGCACGCCGGTAGGGCGAACACCTTGTCGGTCTTCGGCACCGGGCACACGCCGGCCGACCACCCCGGACTGAAGGGTGTCATCGCCGGCTCGGTCTACACGATCCTCGCCTTCGGCGGCTTCGAGGGCGCGACGCCACTGGCGGAGGAGGCGCGCGACCCGCGACGTACCGTGCGGCGCGCGGTCCTGCTGGCGACCCTGAGCATCGGCGTCCTCTACATCTTCACCACGTACGCGGTGGACGTCGCCTTCGGCCCGAACCGGTTCGCCAGCTTCGGCACCTCGGGCGCGAACTCCTGGGAAGGGTTGTCCCGCAGCCTCTACGGCGTTTTCTGGGTACTGGTCTTCCTGGCGATCGTCAACTCCACCATCGCGAACGCGAACGCGGGCGTGAACGTGTCGACGCGTACGGCGTTCGCCATGGGCCGGGTCGGCGCCTTCCCGTACGCGCTGGCGCGGCTGTCCAGCCGGCACCGCTCGCCGGTCGTGGCGATCCTGCTGGTGACCGCCGCGACCGTCGCGATCTCGTTCGGGCTGGGCTTCGGCTACGACCCGGTGACGGCCTTCGGCATCGTCGCGACCGCGCTGGTCATCCTGCTCGTGGCGGCCTACATCGTCACCAACCTGGCGTGCATCGGCTACTTCCGGCGGGCCGGCCGCCCAGAGTTCAATCCGCTGCTGCACCTGGTGGTACCGGTCCTCGGTGTACTCGCGTTCGTCCCGGCCTGGCTGACCGCCGCCGGACTGCGGGTGCCGGGGTTGTCGTTCATCACCGCGCTGAGCCCGCCGACCTCCTACGCCGGTCCGGCGGCGGGGATCTGGATGGCGCTCGGCGTGGTCTACCTGATCGTGCTCTACCGGCGGAATCCGCAGCGGGTGACCGACGTGGCGCGCGTGCACCTCGACGAGGCGCCGACGACCGAGGCGCGGGCGCACCCGTGAGCGGGGTGCTGCGGTACCGGCCGGCGGCCGGCGAGTACGCGTGGACGTTCGGCGGCGTCGCGCCGGTCGCCCGGATCGCGCCCGGCACGGTGCTCGAACTGTTCACCGAGGATTGCTTCGCCGGCCGGGTACGCGGCATCGGCGACCTGGTCTCCGAGGTCGTCGACTTTCCGTTCGTGAACCCGCAGACCGGTCCGTTCTACGTCGAAGGAGCCGAGCCCGGCGACACCGTCGCGGTGCATTTCGTATCGATCGAGCCGGCCCGGGACTGGGCTGCGTCCACCACGGTGCCGCTGTTCGGAGCATTGACCTCGACGCATCTCACGGCGACCCTGCAGGACCCGCTTCCCGAGGTGGTGTGGATCTGGCAGCTGGACCGTGCCGCGCGGCTTTGCCGGTTCGAGGCCCGCTTCGGCGACTTCGCCGTCGACCTGCCGATGGACCCCATGCACGGCACCGTCGGGGTGGCCCCGGCGAACCTGGAGGTCCGTTCCTCGCTCGTACCGGACGCGCACGGCGGCAACATGGACACCCCGGAGATGCGCGCCGGAGTCACCTGTTACCTCGGCGTCAACGTGCCGGGTGCGCTGCTCTCTCTCGGTGACGGGCACGCCCGCCAGGGCGAAGGGGAGACCTGCGGGGTTGCGGTCGAGTGTGCGATGAACACCGTGGTCATTGTGGACCTCGTCAAGGGCCGGCCGTGTCCGTGGCCCCGACTGGAATCGGACACGCACCTGATGACCACCGGCTCGGCCCGGCCCCTGGAGGACGCGTTCCGGATCGCCCAGGCCGAGCTGGTCCACTGGCTGCGGGCCGAGTATGGGCTGGCCCTGCTCGACGCGTACCAACTGGTGTCGCAGGCGGTGGAGGCGCCGCTGGCGAACGTGGTCGACACCAACTACACCTCGCTTGCCAAGATTCGCAAGAAGTGGCTGCCCGCCGCGACCGGAGTGGACGCCCGGCACGCCAGGCTCCGCGAACAGGCCGCCGGGTATCTCGCCGCGCGCTGATCCGTACATGGTGGAGGGTTGAGTGCCGTAGTGCCCAAGTGCTGTCGTCGAGAC
>JAVHWE010000268.1:0-5622 GCA_032160285.1 Micromonosporaceae bacterium
CCGGCCCGGCCGCCGACCCACCACCCTGGCCGGCGCCCGAGACCGGCCGGCCGATGCCCGACACCGGCCGGCCGGAATGCGAGACCGACCGGCGGGTGCCCGACACCGGGCGGCCGGAGCGCGAGACCGACCGTACCGACGCCCGGCCGCTGATCACGCCGGCCCCGGACGCGACCCGCGCGGCCCGCGGTGCCGCCGGCATGGTGATCGGCTCGCGGTACGCGCTGCGCTCCGCGATCGGCAACGGTGGCATGGGTACCGTCTGGTGGGCGACCGACACGCTGCTGCGCCGCGACGTCGCGGTCAAGGAGGTTCTCCTCCCGCAGGGCATGGCACCCAGCGACCGGGACTCGATGTACCAGCGGACGCTGCGCGAGGCACGGGCCGCGGCGGCCCTGTCGCACCCGGCCGTGGTGCAGGTGTACGACGTGGTCACCGAGGGCGGGCGGCCGTGGATTGTGATGGAGCTGCTCCAGGCCCGCAGCCTCGCCCAGATCATCGTGGAGGACGGCCCCCTCGCCCCGCGGGCCGTCGCGAAGATCGGAATGGCGCTGCTCGGTGCGCTGGAGGTGGCGCACGCGGCCGGCGTCCTGCACCGCGACGTCAAGCCCGCCAACGTACTGATCTGTGTCGACGGCCGATGTGTGCTCACCGACTTCGGCGTCGCGCGGATGCCGTCGGACAACCAGCTCACCACCCCGGGCATGGTCCTGGGTTCGCCGCACTTCATCTCGCCGGAACGGGCGATCGGCGCGCCGTTCGGGCCGCCGAGTGACCTGTTCTCCCTCGGCGTCACGCTCTACACGGCGGTCGAGGGCAGGCCGCCATTCGACCGGCCGGACCCGATCGAGACGATGCGCGCCGTGGTCGAGGAGCCACCGACGCCGCCGGTCCGGGCCGGTGCCCTGACCAACGTCCTGTCCGGGCTGCTGGAGAAGGACCCGGCCCGGCGCTGGGACGTGCCGGCGTCCCGCCGCGAACTGCGTGAACTGCTCGCGCACACGCTCGCCAGCAGCGCACCGGCGCATCAGACGGATCCGTACGCGGTGGTCCGCCCCGCGCCGTACCCGGCGCCCAGTCTGGCGGTGCCCGCGTCCGGGCAGATCGGCGGTCCGGCCATGCTCGCGCCCGGGGAGACCCTCAGCGGAGCGATCCGACGCCGCCAGGACGGCGGCCAGCGCACACCGGCCCAGCGCCCCGGCAGCGACCCGAACCCGCCGACCGGAGCGGGTGCGCCGGCCGCGCGCGCCGCGACGGCCGAGACCGACCTGCTCACCCCGCCGGTCCGGTACCGCACCGGTGATCCGACCGGTACCGGTGCGGGTTCGGTGTACGGGGCACCGGCGGCCGGCGCCGGCGGCCGGCACGCCGCCGGATCGGACGACCGGGCGATACCGGCGCAGCGCGGCGCGACGGCGCTGGCGAGCGCGACCGCGTCGACCGCCGTGGCCGGTGCCCGACGACTGTCCGCACGGGCGCTGGCCATGCTGCGCGAACTGCCGCCGCGGGGCCGGGTAGTGGTCGCGGCCAGCGCCTTCGTCGCCGTGACGCTGCTCGCCATCCTGATCGTCGCGCTGATCAGCACCGGGTCGCCGCCAGCCACACCGCCGCGCGGGCGGGCCACCGACCCGAACAGGCCACTGCTCGCCGCCGTCCAGGCGTACCGCGACAAGGGCATCACGGTGAACGTGCCGAGCGGCTGGACCCGGTCGGCCAGCGGCACCTTCGTCGACTACACCGATCCGGCCGACACCGGCCGCCGGGCGCGTATCGACGTGGAGAACGCCAACACCGCCAGTGCCCACCAGGTCGCGGCCGCCGCGTCCACCGGCCTGACCGATCCGAAGCGCTGCCGGGCCCCGTACCGTCAGGTGCGCATCCGCGACCTGCGGGTGGACGGGCACTCCGCGGCCGAACTGGAGTACACCTGCGGCAGCGGTGCCCAGATGCGCCACGGCATCTGGCGGTTCGTGATCGCCGACGGCAAGAGCTACAACTTCTTCGTCACCGTCCCGGACAGCCGGTTCGCCGAAAGCAAGGTCATCTACGACGAGATGGTGCGCTCGTTCCAGCTGACTGTCTGACCGACCTGGCATGCCTGTGCTATCAAACGGTGATGACGACGACGTCCGACGGTACCGGGCTCGACATACTCCTCGGCCGGGTGCGCGGATGGCTCGCCGACGACCCCGACGAGACGGACCGCGTCGAGCTGCGCGCGGTGGTCGATGCGCTGCCGGGCGGCGCGGCCGAGCTGGCTGACCGGTTCGCCGGTCCGCTGCGATTCGGTACCGCCGGGCTGCGCGGCGCCCTGCGCGCCGGCCCCAACGGGATGAACGTCGCCGTGGTCACCACCGCCGCCGCCGGGCTCGTCGGCTGGCTCGATGCCCACGAGGTGCCCGGGCCGCTCGTGATCGGCTACGACGCGCGCCACCGGTCGGCCGAGTTCGCCCGGGTGACGGCGCGGGTGGCGACCGGCGCCGGGCGGGCGGCGCTGACGCTTCCCGGGCCGCTGCCGACACCGGTGCTGGCCCACGCGGTACGCGCGCTGGGCGCCGCCGCCGGCGTCATGGTCACCGCCAGCCACAATCCCGCCGGTGACAACGGCTACAAGGTGTACCTCGGCGTCGCCGCCGGCGGCCCGGGCGGTGACGGTGCCCAGCTCGTACCGCCCGTCGACGCCGAGATCGAAGCGGCGATCCGCGACGCCGGTCCGGCCCGGCTGATCCGGCTCGGCGGACCCGGTGAAACACTCGGCGCGGCCATTGTCCGGTCCTATGTCGACGGTGCGGCCGCGGTGGTCGGGCCGGCGACGCCGGTCATCCCGGACGGGCCGGCAGGGCGCGGCACGCCGGCGCGGCCGGCGGGGCCCGGCACGCCAGCGGGGCCCGGCACGCCGGCGCGGCCGGCGGGGTTGGTGGTCGCGTACACGCCGATGCACGGCGTCGGCGGGGGTGTCTTCGCCGACGCGATGGCCGCGGCCGGATTCGACCCGCCGCTGGTCGTCGCGGCCCAGGCGGTACCGGACCCGGATTTTCCCACGATGGCGTTCCCCAACCCCGAGGAGCCGGGCGCGATGGACCGGGTCGTCGCGCTGGCCCGAGCGCACCGCGCCGACCTGGCCATCGCCAACGACCCCGACGCCGACCGGTGCGCGGTGGCGGTACCCGACCCGGGCGCCACCGGCGGCTGGCGCGTCCTGCACGGCAACGACGTCGGCGTACTGCTGGCCGACCACCTGATCCGCCGGGGCCGATCCGGCCGGTACGCCACCACGATCGTTTCGTCGCGCCTGCTGGAGAAGTTGTGCGCGGCCCGCGGCCAGTCCTACGGCGAGACGCTGACCGGGTTCAAATGGATCGTCCGGGCCGGGGTACCCGCCATCCCCGGCGGCCGCACGGCCGGGCCACCGGCGCCCCTGGTGTACGGCTACGAGGAGGCGCTCGGGTACTGCGTCGCCCCCGAGCACGTCCGCGACAAGGACGGCATCACGGCCGCCCTGCTGGTGTGCGAGCTGGCCGCGGGGCTCAAGGCCGACCGCCGTACGCTGTCCGACCGGCTGGACGAGCTGGCCGCCGAGTTCGGGGTACACGCCTCCGACCAGCTCGCGGTCCGGGTAGACGACCTCCACGAGATCACCGTACTGATGCGTCGGCTCCGCAACCGTCCACCCGGGACGCTCCTGGACTCACCGGCCACCACCACCGACCTGCTGCCGGCCACCGACGCGGTGGTGCTGCGCTCCGCCTCGGCCCGGGTCGTGGTCCGTCCATCCGGTACCGAACCGAAGCTCAAGGCGTACCTGGAGGTGGTGGAGCCGGTCGCGGACGGCGACGTGTCGACGGCGCGCGGACGAGCCGCGGCCGCGCTGGCCACCCTCCATGCCGAAACCCGCACCGCCCTGGGCAGGTAGGCGGTCCGCCGCAGGTGTCAGCTCAGCGCCCGCTCCAGGCGCAGTGCGACCTCCCGATAGCGGGAGACCGGGACCAGGTGAACGCCGTCGAACGCGCCGCTGTCGCGCAGCGCGAGAACCTGCTCACAGGCGGCGTCCACCCCGGCGAGGCGGTCGGCGGCCACGGCCGAGACCAGCGAGGGTGGGATGTCGATGTCCGGGATGGTCGCCGCGAGACGCTCCGCCATCGTGGCACTGGCCAGCACCATTACCCCGGCGTACACCGGCACGTCGAGCGACTGCGACTCCCGCCACCGCAGCGCGGCGTCGACCGAGAAGTTCACCTGGGCGAAGACGAAATCGGCGGTCCGTTTCCAGGTCGGTAGGGGCCGCTGGCCGGCGGCGACGCCGATCCGGCACGGCCGCTCGAACGGCATGGTCCGCGCCTCGTCGATCATCGTTCGGACGGTCAGCTCGCTGGTGCGGTCGCCGGACGTCGGCTTGTCGCCGTAGACGAACAGGAACTGGTCGACGCCGTACGCCGCGGCGGTGAGCATGTCACGCCGGAAGCCGAGGAGGTTGCGGTCGCGCGAGTTGAGGCAGGCGATACTCCGGCCGCCCATGGCCGCCACCTCGTGCGCCACCGCGATGCTCGACACGGTGGCCCGGCCGATGTGGTTGTCGGGGACCAGAAACGAGTGCGCCACCGTCGACAGCACGCCGATCTGATGCCGCACGTGCATCAGATCGGGCCGCGTGGGCGGCTCAACCTCGCAGACCAGCTCGAACGTCATGGGTCGATCCTGTCAGAACCTGGGCATGCCGCCGAACTGGCGGTCGCCGGCGTCGCCGAGGCCGGGCACGATGAACATCTGGTCGTTGAGGCCTTCGTCGATGGCGGCGGTGACCACCCGCAACGGTAAGTCGGAGCGGTCCAGGCGGGCCAGGCCCTCGGGCGCGGCGAGCACGCAGACGATGATGATCTCGGTACAGCCGCGGTCGGCCAGCAGGCGGCAGCAGTGCTCCAGGGAGCCGCCGGTGGCGAGCATCGGGTCGAGGACCACCACCGGCTGCCCGGTGAGGTCGGTCGGCAGGGACTCCAGGTACGCCCGGGGCTGGAAGGTCTCCTCGTCGCGGGCGAGGCCGACGAAGCCCATCGAGGACTCGGCGAGCAGCGCGAGCGCCGCGTCGGCCATGCCGAGGCCGGCGCGGAGCACGGGTACCAGCAGCGGCGGGTTGGCCAGCCGGGTGCCCACGGTCGCCCGTACCGGCGTGTCCACCGGGTAGTTCTCGACCGGGAAGGCGCGGGTCGCCTCGTACACGAGCATGGTTGTCAGCTCGTGCAGTGCGGCGCGGAACGCGCCCGGTTCGGTACGGGCGTCGCGCAGCGCGGTCAGGCGCGACTTGGCCAGCGGGTGATCCACCAGGAGAACGTCCACGGCGAGCAACCTAACCCGGCCGGGGTGGTCCGCCGCACCGAACCATCCAAGATCAATTGTCGGCCACCGAGGTAGGGTGAGGCCATGACCGCAACGCCGGTGTCGGGCCTGGCGGAGGTGGCCCGGTCGGATTCCGCGCTGCGCGCCTTCCTGGTCGGCCTTCCCGGCGTCGACCGGGTCGGCGCCGACCAGCGGGCCGCCATGTTGGGCACCCGCTCGATCAAGGCGGCGGCCAAGACGTGGGCGCTCGACCTGGCGATCCGCATGGTCGACCTGACCACGCTGGAGGGC
>JAVHWE010000316.1:0-13516 GCA_032160285.1 Micromonosporaceae bacterium
TGCGCCACGCCGACCGTACGTTGAAGATCGGCTCGTTTTCGGCCGCCTCGAACGTCACCGGCATCGTCACCGACACCGACGCCGTGTCCGGGCTGCTGCACCGCCATGGTGCGCTGTCGTTCTGGGACTTCGCCGCCGCCGGACCGTACGTGGACATCGACATGGCGGACAAGGACGCGATCTTCCTGTCGCCGCACAAGTTCGTCGGCGGGCCCGGTACCCCCGGGGTGTTGGTCGTCCGCCGTGAGCTGCTGACCAACCGGGTGCCGACGGTGCCCGGCGGCGGCACCGTCGACTACGTCAACCCGACAGAGCACCGGTACGTCAGTGATCTCCAGCAGCGCGAGGAGGGCGGCACGCCGGCCATCGTCGAGTCGATCCGGGCCGGCCTGGTGTTCGGGCTCAAGCAGGCGGTCGGTACCACGGTGATCCGCGCCCGGGAGGATTTCTTCCTGCGCCGGGCGATCAGCTCCTGGCGGACCAACCCGGCGATCGAGATCCTCGGCAACCTCGACGCCGAGCGGTTGAGCATCGTGTCGTTCGTGATCCGCCGCCCCGGCGGGCGCTACCTGCACCACAACGCGGTCGTGGCGCTGCTCAACGACCTGTTCGGCATCCAGTCGCGGGGCGGCTGCTCATGCGCCGGACCGTACGGGCACCGCCTGCTCGGCATCGACATCGAGCGGTCCCACCGCTTCGAGACCGAGATCGTCGCCGGCTGCGAGGGCATCAAACCCGGCTGGGTACGGGTCAGCTTCAACTACTTCATCTCGCTGGCGGTGCTGGACTACATCGTCGCCGCGGTACACCAGGTCGCCACGTACGGGTGGGCGTTGCTGCCGGCGTACCGCTTCGACCCCTACACCGGCCTCTGGCGGCACCGCGACGGGCTGGTCGAGCCGCCGCTGCGGCTGTCGCAGCTGTCCTACGACGCCGACGGCGAGCTGCGCTGGCCGGCCCACCACGAACGGGCCGGGGACGACGCGCTGGCCGGTTACCTGCGCGAGGCCCAGGAGTTGGGCGAGCAGCTGGCCGCGCGGCCGTGGACCGAGGGGCGGGGCGGCTCGGCGGTGTCAGCCGGTTTCGAGGAGCTGCGCTGGTTCGAACTCCCGGACGAGTGCCTGCAGGTCAGCTCAGGAAACTCAGCAGGTCCTGGCGGGTGAGGACACCGCGCGGCTTGCCGTCGATCAGGACGATCGCCGCGTCCGACTTCTCCAGCAGCGCGACGGCCTCGCCGACCGGCTGGCCGCCACCGATCATCGGCAGCGGCTCGCGGATGTGCCGGTCGAGCATGTCGTGCAGCTGCGCCTGGCCGGTGAACAGCGCGTCGAGCAGGTCGCGCTCGGCGATCGAACCGGCCACCTCACCGGTCACCACCGGCGGCTCCGCCTTCAGGACGGGTAGCTGGGACACTCCGTACTCGCGCATGATGTCGATGGCCTCGCGCACCGTCTCGCTCGGGTGCACGTGGATCATTTCGGGGATGCGGCCGCCCTTCTGGGCCAGCACATCGGCCACCATCGCGCCCTTGTCGTGGCTGCTCAGGAAGCCGTACCGGGCCATCCACCCGTCATTGAAGATCTTGGAGAGGTAGCCGCGGCCGCCGTCGGGCAGCAGCACCACGACCACGGCGTCGTCGGCCGCGCCGCGAGCCACCTGCAGCGCCGCCGCGACCGCCATTCCGCACGAACCGCCGACCAGCATGCCCTCCTCGCGGGCGAGCCGCCGGGTCAGCATGAAGGACTCCTTGTCCGACACCTTGATGATCTCGTCGCAGACCCCCCGGTCGAAGTTCGCCGGCCAGAAGTCCTCGCCCACCCCCTCGACCAGGTACGGGCGGCCGGTACCGCCGGAGTACACCGAGCCCTCCGGATCCGCGCCGATGATCTTCACTCGGCCGCTGGACACCTCGCGGAGGTACCGTCCGACGCCGGAGATCGTGCCGCCGGTGCCCACCCCGGCCACGAAGTGGGTGATCGCGCCGCCGGTCTGCTGCCACAGTTCCGGCCCGGTCTGCTCGTAGTGCGAGATCGGGTTGTTCGGATTGGCGTACTGGTCGGGCTTCCACGCTCCGGGGATCTCCCGGGCAAGCCGGTCGGAGACGCTGTAGTACGACCGGGGGTCCTCCGGTGCGACCGCCGTCGGGCAGACCACCACCTCCGCGCCGTACGCGCGCAGGACGTCCTGCTTGTCCTCGCTGACCTTGTCGGGGCAGACGAACACGCAGCGGTACCCACGGAGCTGGGCCACGAGGGCGAGCCCGACGCCGGTGTTGCCGCTCGTCGGCTCGACGATGGTGCCGCCGGGCCTGAGTTGACCGGCCTTCTCCGCCTCGTCGACCATGCGCAGCGCGATCCGGTCCTTCACGCTGCCGCCGGGGTTGAAGTACTCGACCTTGGCGAGCACGGTCGCGGTGATGCCCGCGGTGACGTTGCGGAGCCGAACCAGCGGCGTATCGCCGATCAACTCCACGATGTTCTCGTAGTAGTGCACGGGGCCCAGCCTAACGCCGTCGACCAGCACACACCCGGTGGTCGACAGCTACCCCCGGCGACCGCCGTACGGGTGCCGCCCGGGTACGGAGCCGGGTGCGGGACGGCCGGGTACGGCGCGACCGGGGATGGTCATCGCGCGCTGGCGCTCCCATTCCAGGAACCGTTCGGTCTCGTCGAGGACCGCCCCGGCCAGGAAGGTCGCCACCGCGGCGTCGTCGATCAGGCCGAAGACCAGGAAGATCGCCTCCGGTACGAGATCGATCGGCGACACGATGTACAGGCTGGCCATCGTCATCATGGCCAGCCGCGATTTGCCGTCGTACTCGCCGCGCATGGTGGCGCCGATCATTCTCGGTATCGCGGCCAGCCGCCGACCGACGCCGGGCGTACCGGGCTTGAACACCCGCAGCAGTGCGGTCCAGGCCATACGCCGTCGCAGTGTGCCCGCCATCGTCCACCTCACCGTCCGTGCGTGCCCGAAACCCTCAGGTACCCCATGGTGCCCGACTCCTACCGGCATCAGCGACCCGTGACGGCATCAGCCGCCGAGCCGGTACCGGGCGGTGCGCCCCGCGGCAGCCGGAATCGGACCGTTCCGGCGTGATCCACGACCGGTCCAGCTGACATATGACCGACACGACGTGGCGAAAGGTGAGCTCTAACGTGGGCAGACCACCCGGCTTCACCCGCTTACCGGCGCATAAGCCCGACAGCGGCGTCATTCGCTGGCGAACCCGAGCGATCATTGGGCGTGCATAGGGAGGGGGACCGATGACACAGACGACCAATCAGGTCCGCCGGATCGCCACGGCCGGTGCGTTCGGCGCCGGCAGCGTCACGGCGGTGGGCGTGGCCCTGACCGGTCTGCTCTACGGCCAGGCCGCGCACGCCCGCCGCATCATTCCGGTGGCCGAGGAGCCGCCGCCACGCTGCGACGGCCGGTACGGCACCGGGCACGCCGGCGCGACGATCACGCTCACTCTGCTCGGCGACTCGTCGGCCGCCGGCTACGGCGCGGACAGTCCCCGCAACACGCCCGGTGGCCTGCTCGCCGCCGGCCTGGCCGAGCAGCTGCGCCGACCGGTCGAACTGCACTGCTTCGCCGTGGTGGGCGCCGAATCCCGGGTCATCGACCCGCAGGTCGAGCGCGCCGTCGAACTCCGACCCGATATCGCGGTCATTCTGCTCGGCGGCAACGACGTCACCCACCGCCGGCCGGTCAGCGAGGCGACCGGGCACCTGGCGGCGGCGGTCGGGGCGCTGCGGGCGGCGGGCGCGGAGGTCGTCGTCGGTACCTGCCCCGATCTCGGCGCGATCCAGCCGATCCAGCAGCCGCTGCGGTGGATGGCCCGCCGGTGGAGCCGTCAGCTCGCGGCGGCACAGACCGTCGCCGTGGTCAAGGCCGGTGGCCGGACGGTCTCGCTCGGTGACCTTCTCGGGCCGGCCTTCGTGGCCGAACCCGACCGGATGTTCAGTTCGGACCGCTTCCACCCGTCCGGCGACGGGTACGCGCTCGCCGTCGCCGCGTTGCTGCCGACCGTCATCGCCGCCCTGAGCGGCGAGGACCGACACACCGACCCGGACCTCACCGACGGCGAGGGGCTGCGCAGCCTGGTCGACGCCGCGGTCGAGGCGGTCGAACATGCCGGTACCGAGGTCAGCGCAACCCAGCTGGCCGGTCGCGACCCCGGCCCGGCCGCCGCCTGGGCGCAGCTGCGTCGTCGGGTCTGGCGTCGCACCGAACACCCCACGGACCCGTCGCACGTACGCTTGCAGGACGAGCGAGCCTAGCGGGACGTCGGTCGGCTCGGGTGGCCGCCGGGGTCTGCCGAGGCCGGCGGCGGAGCCGGCGACGGCCGAGCGAGCGGAGGCAGACCATGAGCATGATCCGGCGAGTTGGGCGGACGGCCATCACCACCGCCCTCGCGACCGCGGCCACCGCGACGATCGGCGGGGCGGTGGTGCTCGCCGGCCAGGCGGTACTGGCGCGCGGCCGCCGGTACGCCCAACCCGACCTGCGACTGGCGATGCGCGCCTCGGTCGGTGGAGCCGGCGCGGTCACCATCCGACTGGTGCTGCTCGGCGACTCGACGGCGCTCGGCGTCGGCGTCGAACGGGTCACCGACACCGTCGGCGGTCAGCTGGCGACCCTGCTCGCGGACTCCCCCGGCGGTCGCCGGGTGGAGCTGTCCAGCGTGGCGGTCTCCGGCGCGCGCTCGGCGGACCTCGGTACCCAGGTCGCCCGGGCGCTGCTCGGTGCCCGCCCGGACGTCGCGGTCATCCTGGTCGGGGGCAACGACGCGATGCACTTCACCCGGCCGAGCGAGGCCGCCGAGGATCTCGCGTCGGCGGTACGGCGGCTGCGCGCGCTCGGCGTCGGTGTGGTCGCCGGTACCACCCCGGACCTGGGGGCGACCCGCGCGTTCGCGCGCCCGTTGCGGCAACTGGTGAACTGGCAGGGCCGGCGACTGGCGCGGGCGCAGATCGCCGCGGTGCGGAGCGCCGGTGGTACGCCGGTCGACCTGGCCGCCCAGACCGGCGCCGTTTTCCGCGCCGACACCGGCACGTACTGCCACGACGGTTACCACCCGTCGGCGGACGGGTACCGGGTCTGGGCCCACGCGCTGCTTCCCGCGGTGACCGAGGTCGCCGCGGTGGCGCAGTAGGTCGAGGCTTCCCGCGGTGACCGCAGTGACCGCGGTCGCGGCGGTCGCGCGGTACGTCGAGGCCAACGGCCCCTACTCGCCGGTACGTAGGCGGTAGCCTGACCGTCATGCCGGAAGCTGTCATTGTCGCGACCGCGCGCTCCCCGATCGGACGCGCGGGCAAGGGCTCACTGCGCGAGGTGCGCCCCGACGACCTCGCCGCCACCGTCGTCGCCGCCGCGCTGGCCAAGGTGCCCCAGCTGGACCCGCACGAGATCGACGACCTGTACCTGGGGTGTGGTCTGCCCGGCGGTGAGCAGGGCTTCAACCTGGCGCGGGTGGTGGCGATCCTGCTCGGCTACGACAACCTGCCCGGCGCCACGCTGACCCGGTACTGTGCCTCGTCGCTGCAGACCACCCGGATGGCCTTCCACGCGATCCGGGCGGGCGAGGGTGACGTGTTCGTCTCGGCCGGCGTCGAGATGGTGTCGCGGTACGCCCGCGGCAACTCCGACGGGCTGCCGCCGCCCGCGCAGGAGTTGGTCGGCGGCGGCTGGGAGAACCCGGTGTTCGCCGCCGCGGCGGCCCGGTCGGGCGCCCGCGCCCAGGGCGGCGCGCCGGTGTGGACCGATCCCCGCGAAAGCGGTGACCTGCCCGACATCTACCTCTCGATGGGTCAGACCGCGGAGAACCTCGCGCAGATCTGCGACGTCACCCGCGCCGACATGGACGAGTTCGGCGTACGCAGCCAGAACCTCGCCGAGAAGGCGATCGCCAACGGGTTCTGGGCCCGCGAGATCACGCCGGTCACCACCCCGTCCGGGGAGGTGGCCGCCACCGACGACGGCCCGCGGGCGGGGGTCACCTACGAGGCGGTGGCCGGGCTCAAGCCGGTGTTCCGCCCGGACGGCCGGATCACCGCCGGGAACTGCTGCCCGCTCAACGACGGGGCCGCCGCCGTGGTGGTCATGTCGGACACCAGGGCCCGCGAGCTCGGGATCACGCCGCTGGCCCGGATCGTGTCGACCGGCGTCACCGGCCTGTCCCCGGAGATCATGGGCCTCGGCCCGGTCGAGGCGTCCCGGCAGGCGCTCGGGCGGGCCGGGATGAGCATCGGCGACGTCGACCTCGTGGAGATCAACGAGGCGTTCGCGGCGCAGGTCATCCCCTCGTACCGCCAGCTCGGCATCCCGTTGGACAGGCTGAACGTGATGGGCGGTGCGATCGCCGTCGGTCACCCGTTCGGTATGACCGGCGCCCGCATCACCGGTACGTTGATCAACTCCTTGTCCTGGCACGACAAGGCGATCGGCCTGGAAACCATGTGCGTCGGCGGCGGCCAGGGCATGGCGATGATTCTGGAACGCCTTTCCTGACCGGCCCGCCCCGCCGGGCAGGTCGCAGTCCGATCTTCTTATGTCTGTTGCGGCCCGGTCGATAGGACTACGGGGAGCCGCCTGGGTCTCCCGTCCCTGGTGGCTACCTGCCGCCCTCGGAAGGGCGGTGAGATGTTAGCCAGGATCAGCCGCAGCCGGATCACGGCACGTGCGTCCATCGCCGTGCTGGCGGCCGGCGTTTTCGCCCTCGCCGGGCTGGCGCTCTGGAGCACCGCCATGACCGAACGGGCGACGGCTCGGGTGGCTGTGGCCGCCGAGGTCGGCGACGCCTGGGGTCATCTTTTTGATCATGTCAACCTCGAAGAGGACATGATGCGCGCCTACCTGGGCACGTACGATGAGGCCCAGCGGCGCGCCTTTGCCCAAACCATCGGCGGTGCCCAGCCGATTCTCGACTCGTTGCGCCACATGGGCGGCAGCGACAACCAGATCGAGACCGCACAGGCAGCCGAGGCATACCGCGCCTATACGTCCACCCTTCAGTTCATCGTCTCGTCGGTGCGTGACGTGGCGAAAGTGGAAACGTACGAGCAGCAGGGTGAGTCGGCAGCGGCCGCGGTGCGGCAGTTGGTGTCGGCCAGCCTGGCCAGCGAACGCCAAGCGAGCCGCACCTACAACGAGGGCGTCGACCGGGCGAGCCATGCTCTGCGGGTCGCCGCGACGACAGCCTTCTCCATCTGTCTGGCACTGCTCGCAATGTGTTCGGCCTTCCTCCTGGGCTACCAGCGGCGGGTTGAGCGCCAGGCCGCCGCCAGCCGGCATGACGCGATGCACGACGCGCTTACCGGCCTCGCAAACCGCACCTTGCTCGCCGATCGCGTCAGCCTCGCGATGGCGGCCGGCCGGCGCCACGGTACGCACGTCGGCCTCATACTCATCGACCTGGACGGTTTCAAGGAGGTCAATGACACGCTGGGGCACAAGTTCGGTGACCTGGTGCTGCAGAAGGTAGCGGCGCGACTCAACGCCACGATCCGCGACGGCGACACCGTGGCGCGTCTGGGTGGCGACGAGTTCGCCATACTCCTGCCAGAGCTTGCCTCGGGCGAGCAGGCCACCACGATCGCCGAACGCCTCCTCGAAGTGCTTCGCCGGCCGATCGATATCGAGCAGTACCTCCTGGAGGTGGGCGCCAGCATCGGGATCGCCGTCTATCCGACCAACTGCGACAGTGCCGAGCAGTTGCTGCAGAACGCCGATATCGCTATGTATGCGGCCAAGCGCGGCCACCTGGGCATCGCGGAGTACGACTCCAGCCAGAACTCCCACCATCCGAAGCAGCTCACGCTTCTGGCGGAGTTGCGTCGCGCGCTGGAGGGCGGTGAGATCGTGCTGCACTATCAGCCCAAGGCCGACACCGGGACCGGTCAAATCTGCGGCGTCGAGGCCCTCGCCCGTTGGCAGCACCCCCTGCACGGCCTGATGGGGCCGCTGGAATTCATCCCCTTGGCCGAGCAGGGCGGGTTGATCGAGCTGCTCACGATCCATGTGCTCGCCGAGGCGCTCGATCAGTGCCGGAAATGGGGACGTGAAGGCCTGCACCTGCCGGTCGCGGTCAACATCAGCTCGAAGTGTCTGGCCGATTCCGACTTCCCGGGAAAGGTCTCGGCGCTGCTGAGTGCCAACGAGGTCGCGCCGGACATGCTCACCCTGGAGATCACCGAAACGTCGGTGATCAGCAATCCGGACCAGGCGCTCAACGTATTGCGGCAGGTCCGGGCGTTGGGAGTACGTCTGTCGGTCGACGACTTCGGGACTGGCTACTCGTCGATGGCGTACCTCCAGGACATGCCGATCACCGAGGTGAAGATTGACCGCTGCTTCATCTCGCGCATGAACGACGAGGACCAGAGCCGGGCCATCGTGCACGCCGTCCTGGACCTGGCCCGCAACCTCAACCTGCAGGTTGTCGCCGAGGGCGTCGAGGACCAACAGACGTGGGACGAGCTCAGCGCGCTGGGCTGTGACATCAGTCAGGGATTCTTCTTCAGCAAGCCGTTGCCGCCGGCCGAGCTCGCCGACTGGATCACCAGACAGGGCGCCGGCCGTGCACAGCCGGTCGCATGAGACCTCAACCGGTGCGACCAATATCGGCCTTAACACTCCCCAATAAGTCTATTCGCGTACCGTCTGAATGAACGCCGCGATCGCGCTCGGCCGTCGGTAGTCCGGGCGCAGTCGAGTTGATCCTTCGTGTGAGCGTCCCATTCGCGGATGTGCAACAAGGAAGGTTCTGTGCCATGCGTCAGCTGGCTGTCAACAACGGCGGGGCCGGCGGCCGGCATCGAGGCGCGGCGCTGGTCGCAGCCCTGGCCGTAGGCGCGCTGGCGGTGGGCGGGTGCGCTGGCGCGAAAACGTCGTCGGGGTCGACCAGCTCCAGGCTGACCGTCGGAATTTCGCTCTCGCTCACCGGCGGCTTCGCCGATCCGGGTAGGGCCGCGAAGCGTGGCTACGATCTCTGGGCGGATACGGTCAACGCCAACGACGGTGTTCTCGGACGCAAGATCCAATTGAAGGTGTTGGACGACGGCTCGGAGCCTGAGCGGGCGGTGGCCAACTACGAAACACTTATCGGTACCGAACATGTCGATCTCGTGCTCGGTCCGTTCTCCTCGAAGCTCACTATTCCCTCGTCCCAGGTCGCGGCGAAGCACGGGTACGCCTTCATTGAGCCGGCCGGTGGCTCACCAAAGGTGTTCGAGCAACAGCTGAACAACCTGTTCTTCGTCCAGCCCGCCCCGGTGGACCAGCAGGGCGCGGTATTCGCAAACTACATTCTGTCGCTGCCCGCGGAGTCCAGGCCAAAGACGGCCGCCTACCCCGCGTTGGACGATCCGTTCGCGCAGCCCATCGCCGACCGTGTCCGCGAGCTCTTCGAAGCCGCCGGTATCAAGACGGTGTACTCCCGCACCTACGCCGAGGGCGCCGACCTCAAGCCGGTGGTCGCTGAGATGGCGGCGGCCAACCCGGAGGTCGTGGTCGCTGCCACGCAGTCCGTGGACGGCTATGCACTGGTCGGAGACTTGGTCCAGCTCCGATGGGCACCCCGGTGGCTGTATGTGGCGAACGGAGCGAACTCGCCGGTCGAGTTTCCGGCCAAGGTCGGCAAGGAAAACGTCAACGGAATCTTCAGCTCCGGCGACTGGTTCCCCGGCTCCAATGCCAGCGGGAGCGCGGTCTTCGTCGGTGCCTATCTGAAAAAGTACGGGGGATCGGTCGCCGACATCGACAACACCTCCGTGGAGGCATACTCCGCCGGCTCGCTGATCGAGCAGGTAGCCACGAAAACCGGCAAGATCGACAACGCGACCATCATCGAAACGCTGCACGCCGGTACCTGGCCTACGCCGGTCGGTGACCTGTCCTGGGATGCCAGGGGCGCCCCGGTGGGTTCCTACATGCTGTTTCAGTGGATCGACGGGAAACTTCAATCCATCTATCCGCCTGGTCGGGCCCAACACGCACCCGACAGCGCCCCATTGCCATGGGTGAAATCGACGCCCTGACCGAGGCCGGCGGCCCTGTACCGAAGTCGCTACATGGTCCAAGTACTACAAGGGCCAACGGACGCTTGTCCGTGATTGGCGGGGGAAGACGGTCAACCGCATGGTCGGCGACGAGGTGCGGACGAAGCCGAGCTCCAGGTAGAGCGGCTCCCCTTCGACGGACGCGCGCAGCTCCACCGCGGCGACGCCGTGCCCCTGGTACCAGGCGAGCAATGCCAGCATGCAGGCCCGGGAGTACCCACGCCGACGGTATTCGACATCCGTCGCCACGTTGAACACGTACCCGGTCCCGCCGCTCGGATTGTCCGGGCCGCCCAGTCGGGAGTCGATTACGCCCACCACGCACGAGGCCAGTCCGCCGATGCCAGGCTTGTCGACGACGAACGCCGCCAACGACCCGTCCGGCTCCGCCACGCGCATCCGCAGCGTCTCCACCGCCGTCTCCTGCCACGGACCGTCGGGCACGGGATCGTACCCCCCGACGGCGGCCAGCATGACGCTGCGCAACCGCACCAATTCGTCGGCGTCGCCGGCGGTCGCCCGTCGCACCTCGGTCATGCCCCGCACGGTAGCGACGGAACCGACCGTCACGCCAGCCAGGTACCGCCCGGCCTGGTACCGCCCGGCCTGCCACGCACCCGCCACGGAGTAGGGCCCGCGCTACGGCGTCAGGCCCGCGCTACTAAGGGTCGGTCGCGCGGATGACGCCGGCCAGCTCGGCCAGGCGAGACGGATCGGGCTCGGCTGCGACGAGATCGGCGGCGATCACCCGCAACTGGTCGGGCAGCGCCAGGTCGTTGTCCAGCCGGGGCACCGGCCGGCGGGGCCGCCGCTGCGCGTCGGCGGCCGCATCGGCGAGCCGCTGAACCAGGGCATGCATGACATCGGCCCGGCTGGGGGCGTCGGAGCCGGACACACTGGACGCCGCCCATCGGGACGGCGTCCAGTGTGCGACGCGGTTGACCAGGCGATCGACCGCGCGGTGGAACTCGTCGGTCACCGTCGCAGGTAGCTCAGCAGGCGCAGGATCTGCCAGTACAGGAAGATCAGACCGACCAGCAGGCCGAAGGCGCAGTACCACGCGTACTTCTCGGGCAGGCCGTAGCGCACACCCTGCTCGATCTGGTCGAAGTCCAGGATGAACGTGAGCGCGCCGACGCCGATGCAGACCAGGCTGAAGATGATCGGGATCGGGCCGACCTTGCCGTCGACGCTGTACTCCACCAGCAGCGAGTGGCCGCTGACCAGCGCCACGATCCAGTTGACTAGGCTCAACGCGACGACACCGATCAGGGCGCCGATCACGAACCGGGTGAACTTCGGGGTGGCGCGCAGGATCCGCAGCTTGTACAGGACGGCCATGCCGACGAAGACGCCGAGCGTACCGACGACGGCCTGGATGACGATGCCGCCGTAGGCGTCTTCGAAGTACCTGCTGACCACGCCGAGCAGCACACCCTCGACCACCGCGTACGCGCCGATGACGAGCGGATTGGTGATCCGGGCGAATGCGATGACGAGGCCGAGGACCAGGCCGGCCAGCAGCGAACCGATCGTCGCGAGCAGGGCGACCGGCCCGGTGGTGAAGACGTTCCAGCTGATCCCGGCGGCGATGGTGGTCAGGACAACCAACCCGACGGTACGGACGACGACGTCGTCGAGCGACATCATCCGAGCGTCGGTTATCGGGCCGCTCCCGTAGCCGGCCGATGAACGTTCCCGGGTCGCGGTCTCACCGAGGCGGGTGAGAACCGGATTGGAGCTGCGCACTGGGGGCCTCCCACGTTTGCGTACGCGCGAACAGCCCAAGGTTACCGGAGATCGTGCCCGGGGCGGGAATCGAACCCGCACGCCTCTCAGCAGCCGCTTTTAAGGCGGCCGTGTCTGCCATTCCACCACCCGGGCCGCAGGCGAATGCGTTCACGGTAACGGGTGGGTGACCGGCCATCCTCCGCCGTACCGGTCGGGGTTACCGTCATGTGGATGATCCGAGCCTCGCCGACCGACCCGGCCACGGACTCCGAGACCGACCGGGGTACCGATCAGGCCGCCACCGCCGTTACCGCCCAAACGGCCGCCGCCGACTCGACTCAGCCGCCGCACCGGCCGGCCCGCCCGACCGACCGGGCCGGCTGGTGGCGGCTGGTGGGAGATGCGGCGGTCTGCGCCGCGCTGATCCTGGCCGCGATCGTCGTCGACCACGGCCTCCTGGCACACCCGAACGGGCGGGCGCTCGCGCTCAACCCCAGCGACCAGGCCCTGGTCGAGTGGCTGCTGGCGGCGGGCACCCGGATCTGGACCGGCGACCTGCACCTGGTCACCACCCTGCTCAACGCCCCGGACGGGGTCAATCTGCTCAGCAACGCCTCGATGCTCACCCTCGGAGCCCTGCTGACGCCCGTCACGCTGGCCTTCGGCGCCCCGGTCAGCTTCGCGGTCGCCGTCGCCGGCAACCTCGCGGCCACCGGCATCGCCTGGTACCTGCTGTTCTCCCGGACGCTGCGACTACGCCGGGTCGGCGCGGCGACCGGCGCGGCCTTCTGCGCGTACGCGCCGGGCATGATCGCCCAGTCCAACGCCCACCTCCACGTGACCGCGCAGTGGCTGATCCCGGTCATCGTCTGGGCCGTGGTCCGGCTGGCTCGCGGCGAGCCGACCCGACCGGTCCCGATCGTGCTGACCGGTTTGTCGCTCGGGGTGCTCATCTGCGTGCAGCTCTTCCTCGGTGAGGAGGTACTGCTGCTCACCGCCATGACGCTCGGCCTGTTCTGCCTGGCGTACGCCGCGCTCGCGCCGAGGCGGGCCGCGCGGGCGGCGGGCGGTGTGCTGCTGGGGCTGGCGCTGGCGGCCGGCCTCGCGCTGGCCGTGCTGTCGTACCCGCTGTGGGTGCAGTTCGCCGGGCCCCAGCACGTCCCGAACGGGGCGTTCAACCCGTCGTTCTTCTACGCCGACCTGGCCAGCTTCTGGTCGGTCGCGCCCCAGTCGTGGGCCGGCTCACCGCACCCGAAGCTGGCCAGCGGGGCGGCCGAGTACAACACCTTCTTCGGTACTCCGCTGCTCGTGCTCGTACTGATGGCGACGGCGTGGTTGTGGCGGCGCACGGCGGTACTCGCGGCCATGATCGCCGGCGTGGTGATGGGCGCGTTCGCGCTCGGCCCGACGGTGACAGTCGGCGGTACGGCGACCGACCACACCGGTCCGTACGCCCTGCTGGCCGACGTGCCGGTGCTGGACGGCGCGCTGCCGACCCGGTTCGCCCTCGCGCTGATCCCGGTCATCGCCTTCGTGCTGGCCAGCGCGGTCGACCGGGCGCTGCGCCACGGGAGCCGGGCGGTCAACCTCGCCGTACCCACGGTCGTGGCCCTCTTCGCGCTCCCGCTGGTACCGACGCCGCTGCCGACGACCGAGCGGCCGGCGGTACCCCGGTTCTTCACCGGCGGCGGGTGGCGCAGCTGTGTCAAACCCGGCGGGAC
>JAVHWE010000391.1:0-12797 GCA_032160285.1 Micromonosporaceae bacterium
CGCAATCCCACGGTTATGAGCTCGATGAGGCGGAAGTCACATTCTGGGGTCTATGCCCCGACTGTCAAGATCGTCGTACCGACGACGACTAGTCGTACGGGCGACGACTAACCGCCCTGGAAGCCGAGAACGTCAGCCGCGTAGGCCGGCCCATGGTTCGCGCTCGGCGGCCTGCGCTCCGGCCGGGCAGGACCGGCGGAAATCACACCAACCACAGATGACGCCGGGCGCGGTGGGAAACGCCTCCTCCGGGTCCGCCCCGTCGGCGACCGCGCGCTCGGCGTCGATCACGTCCTGTGCGGTCTCCTCCGCCCGGCGGACGTGTCTGGCCAACGACTCCTCGGTATGGTCGTGCGTCGCGACGGTACCGCTCGGCAGGTGGTGCAGTTCGACTCGGCGGCAGGGCCGCCGGAACACCCGGGCGGCCGCGAACGCGTACAGCGCCAGCGCCCGCGAACCGCGGGCGTCGTCACCGGTCAAGCCGGCGCGGCCGGTCTTGTAGTCGACGATCACCAGCTCGTCACCGACCCGATCGATGCGGTCCACCCGACCGGACAGCGCCAGCACGTCCGTGCGGGCCGCGACGACCCGCTCGACACCCACCGGCTCGACGCCGGGGTCGAGACCGCCGACGTAGGCCTCCAGCCACCCCAGGGACCGCCCGAACGCCTCCCGCTCCTGCGCGTCATCCCGGTAGCCCTCCCCTACCCAGGTGCCACGCAGCAGCCCCGGGAGCGCGGCGAGGGTACGCCGTGGCGCCGCCAGGCCGAACCAGTTGCGCAGGGCGGTGTGCACGCTCGCGCCCAGCGAGTTGTGTGCCCACGGCGCTCCCCGGGCCGGCGTCGGCCGGTCCACATAGGTGTACCGGTAGCGCCGGGGGCAGTCCTCGAACGCGCCGAGCCGGCTCGGCGTGCAGCTGAACAGCCGCCTCGGCGCGGCGAACAGGCCGAGCTGCTCATCACGGTCGGGCACTGCCGGGGCGGCCCCGGACGCACGGACCGGTCGTTGCGAAGGCACGCTCCGATCCTGCCACCCGCCTACGACAACGCGTTCGGTCCGGCCCGTACCGGCTGGTAGCCCTTTGCCGCGGCGACGATCCGTTCGTACCCGTCGGGCGCGGTGAGGAAGGCACCCAGCCGGACCGTCTTGTGGGTGCCGTGGAAGTCACTGGAACCGGTGACGACCAGCCCGTACATCTGCGCCAGGGCCCGCACGTGCGCCCGCTCCGCCGCGGTGTGGTCGTCGTGGTCGGCCTCCAGGCCGAACAGGCCCGCGTCGGCCAGCTGCGGGATCAGGTCGTCGGGGACCACCCGGCCGCGCTTGGTGGCCCTCGGATGCGCGAATACCGTGACCCCACCGGCGTCCTGTACCAGCCGGAGCGCGGCGAACACGTCGATGTCCCGCTTGGACACCCGGTACCGGCCGCCGAGCAGCCCCGGCGTGAACGCCTCGGAGACCGTGGCGACCAGGCCCCGCCGGATCAGCGCCTGGGCCAGATGCGGGCGGCCGACCGTGCCACCGTCCGCGTACCGCCGGATCTCCTCCCAGGTGACGTCGATTCCGTCGACGCGCATCAGGTCGACCATCCGCTGGGCGCGCCGTTCCCGGTCCGTGCGTACCCGGGTCAGCTCGGCCGCCAGCGCCTCGTCGGCCGGGTCGAACAGGTAGGCGAGCAGGTGCAGCGGGATCGCCGGCCGCGCGCCGAACCAGCGGCACGACAACTCCGCCCCCGGCAGCAGGGTCAGCCCGGGCACCAGGGCCGCCGCGGCCGGCTGCCAGCCGTCCGTGGTGTCGTGGTCGGTCAACCCGATCACGTCCAGACCCGCGTCGGCGGCCGCGGCCATCAGCTCGCCCGGGGTCAGCGTGCCGTCGCTCGCGGTCGAGTGGGTATGCAGGTCGATACGCATCGCGCCCGACGTTACGGTACGCGCCGGTCAGGTACCGTCGTCGTCACCGAAGTCGCCGTCGGAGACCCGGCCGAGCCGTGCCT
Source organism: Micromonosporaceae bacterium (assembly GCA_032160285.1). GTDB lineage: Bacteria > Actinomycetota > Actinomycetes > Mycobacteriales > Micromonosporaceae > Planosporangium. Next base: position 1,991 of record JAVHWE010000391.1, read on the forward strand.
CGACCGCCTCCGGCTCGTACATCTCCTCCACGATGCGCAGGTACAGCTCGTTCGGGTTGGGGAGGTTGTCCACCTTGCGGAGGGCCTGTTCCTGGCCGGCCGACTCCAACTCGAAGGTGCCGTAGTTGAGCAGCCGACCGAGCGGCGACTGCACGTACTTCATGTCGGTGACCCGCAGCAGAGGCATCATCGCCACCTGCCGCGTGACGATGCCGCTGACCACCATGACCCGCTTGTTGGTCAGGATGAAACGGTCGAACCACCAGTCCCCGATGCGCCAGCCGAGCCAGATCATCACCAGCAACCAGATCCCGACCACGATCGTGACGCCGCTCGCGATGTTGTGCTTGGCCATGAAGCCGGTCGCGTACCCCATGATCAGGGTCGCGACAAGGCCGACACCGATCTCCCGACCGAGCTGGATCCAGTGCCGTTTCCACTCGCCGCGGAACTTCTCGGTCGGGAACAGGTAACGCTGGACCACCGTGCTCGGCTCGTCCTCCAGCGGAACGCGGCGGTTGGACAGCACGGGTGACGCGGTCGCGCCGCGCAGGCCAGCCAGTTCGTCCTCGGTCAGCGGCGGCTGCTCGTCGCCCAGGTAGTACCGGTCGTCGGGGGACGGACCGGCGAACGCCTCCGGCTGACCCGGCAGATCGGCCACATCGTCGAGCGGCGGACGGGCGAACTGCTGGGTGTCCTGCTCCTGCCAGCGACGGGGGTCGTCATCACCGGCCGGTGGCTCCGGCGTCGTCATCGGCAATCAGCTGACAAGGTTGGAGAAAAAGGTTCCGAATCCATTCCCGATATTGAGGATTCCGTTACCGATGGACTTCACGGCCTGGGCAGCGGCCGTGGGGCGGGAAACCACAAAAAAAATCAGAAAAATGACAAGCGACCAGGTGAGGACCTTCTTCGCCATCCCGACCCCCTTTCCCAAGTCTCGCGGATTGTAGCTAGTAGCTACTGAGAGTAGCAGTTACGACCTCTGTGGGTGAATGTTCACTCATGTCGCTCGGTCGGAAGTTGATCCTAGTCGTACCTGTCTACGCCGCACCGTGAAGATAGGGCGACGGCGCGCCGAAAACGAGTTCACTCGGCAACGTTTCCACCAGATCGGCAAGGTAGAGATCCTCGGCCACCAGGTACCCGGCGGCGGCCGGCCAGGCTACCGCATACAGCCACATGCCGCGGGCCTCCCCCACATACGCCGACCGGTCGTCGGCCGATTTGACCAGCCACAGCGGAGTGGGCCAGCCCGCCGCGCGGACCTTGGCGTGCGCCGGAGCACCGTCGCGGGCGCCCTCCAGGAACGGGCCGGGATCGGGTCCCGGTATCCCCGCGAACCGTGCGCCGAGGCCGACCCCGGGCTCCTCGGCCACCAGTACCAGATCGGCCGGGCCGCGGTTGATCGGCGCGGGCCCGCTACAGGCCAGCACGGTCGCGCGGACGCCGGAGCGGTCGTCACCGGCCCAGCCGACCCCGGTCACCATCCAGCCGGGCGGTAACGGCCACAGCGCCCACATCGGGGTGGTCACGCCACCGACGTGCTGGGCACCGACCCGGGCCACTGCGGATTCGAGGATCTGGCCGTTGATATTCTCCGCGACATGCAGCGGCAGCACCGGCCCGTCGGCGTCGCAACGCCAGTCGCTGGACATCAGATCGGGCGGCCGCACGGGCCCACCACACCTCGGACAGCTCACAGTGACGCCCATGTCACTACGGTCCGTCGTCGCACGGAGCCCGTCAAGCGCCTTGCGAAACGAGTGCCTGAAGGATCCGCCCAGTCGAGGTGACACCGGACAAATGTCACGCGACGGGTGGACCGGCGTGGGCGCGGATCCACGCGTGCATGGCGATCCCGCTTGCCACGCCCGCGTTGATGGAACGGGTCGAGCCGTACTGGGCGATGGAGTAGACCCGGTCACAGGCGCTCCGGGCGCCCTCGGACAGGCCCGGACCCTCCTGCCCGAAGAGCAGCACGCACCGGCGTGGCAGCACCACCGACTCCAGCGGCGCGGCGTCCGGCAGGTTGTCGATACCGACCACGGCCAACCCCTCGGCCCGCGCCCAGGCCCCCAGGCCGGCGGCCGAGTCGTGGTAATGCAGGTGCTGGTACCGGTCGGTGACCATGGCGCCGCGTCGGTTCCAGCGCCGGCGCCCGACGATGTGGACGCCGGCCGCCGCGAATGCGTTCGCAGTGCGGACCACGGTCCCGATGTTCAGATCGTGCTGCCAGTTCTCGATGGCGACGTGGAAGTCGTGCCGTCGCGAATCCAGGTCGGCGACGATGGCGTCGACCCGCCAGTACCGGTACCGGTCGACGACGTTGCGCCGGTCGCCCGCCGCCAGCAGCTCCGGATCGTAGGTCGCACCGGTCGGCCAGGGCCCGACCCACGGGCCGACGCCGACCGGTTCCGCGGGGCCGGCCGGTGCGTCGGTGTTCACCGGTCCGTGGGCGCGGGGTGCGGGAAGCTCGGCTGCTCCGGGCCGGCCGATGCCCGGGTGGGCACCATGACCCGACGGCGGAAGACGCACACCAGGGTCCCGTCCTGCTTGTAGCCCTTCGTTTCCACGCCGACGACACCCCGGTCGGGCTTCGAACCCGACTCGCGCTTGTCCAGTACGGTCGTCTCGCCGTAAATCGTGTCGCCGTGGAACGTGGGCGCCACGTGCCGCAGGGACTCGACCTCCAGGTTCGCGATCGCCTTGCCGGACACGTCGGGTACCGACATGCCCAGCAGCAGGGAGTAGATGTAGTTTCCGACCACGACGTTGCGCCCGAACTGCGTCGAGGTCTCCGCGTAGTGGGAGTCGAGATGCAGCGGATGATGGTTCATCGTCAACAGACAGAACAGGTGGTCGTCGTACTCGGTGACCGTCTTGCCCGGCCAGTGCCGGTAGACCGCGCCGACCTCGAACTCCTCGAAGTACCGACCGAACCGCATGACGACCCCCTCCCGTATCCGCCTGAGGCTACCGGGCGGCCCACGGCCGGGATGTCGGTGGACACAATGAACGGCGGGGCCCTCCCCGGCACCCGCCGCCCACGCTCTGCTGCGCAACATCCTCGCTACCTCGGAAACGCTCCGTACAGAGACGCGGATCACAGTTACCGAATCGTGAACTTTGATGCCAGGCTGGATGAGGTGAACTCCCGCCCGTGACTGCGCAGTGTCATGTAGATCTCACTACGGGGCGTAATCGCCACCTTCGAGTCCTCGCGACCGCGATCGGCCTCGTGCTTTTGATCGCCGGCACCGTCGTCGGTACCGACGACGACTTCCCCTTCGGCCCCTTCAAGATGTACTCGACGACCGACCGGCTCGACGCGCCGGTGGCGGACAGCCGGGTGGAGGCGGTCGACACGACCGGGCGACGGTTCGTCCTGCGCGACAGTGACACCGGCATCCGGCGCGCCGAGATCGAGGGCCAGTTCGACCGGTTCGCCGCCGACCCGGCACTGCTCGGGGTCATCGCCCGCGCCTACCGGCGACACCGGTCGCAGGCACCACCGCTGACCGAGATCACAGTGATCATCCGCTGGCATGAGCTGGTGCACGGACGCCCCACTGGCCGGTACCGCGACCAGACGACGGTGGTGTGGCACGCATGATCAACTGGCTGTTCGAGCCCGTGCCGCGGGGCCGCGTCGCCTGGTTGCGGTCCCTCGTGTACCTGTTCGTCGTCGCCGACGTCACGTACTTCACGCCCTGGGTGCTCCACCACGGGGAGGTACCGCCGGAGTTCTACCGACCGGTGCTCGTCGCCCGGCTGCTCCACCTGCCGACACCGACCCCGCATCTGGTCGGCTCGCTGTACTGGATCCTGCTCGGCACCGCCCTCGCGGCGGCCACCGGACGGGCGCCCCGCCTGCTGGGCTGGGCCGTCTTCGCCGGGTACGCGGAGTGGATGGTGGTCGCGATGAGCTACGGCAAGGTCGACCACGACCGGTTCGCATTCCTGATCGCGCTCGCCGTGCTACCCACCGCGGGGCCGGCCCGCCACCGCGACACGGTACCGACGGAGCGCGGCGGCTGGGCGCTGCGAATGACCCAGCTGGCCGCGGTCGCGACGTACTTCCTGTCGGCCTGGGCGAAGCTGCGCTTCGGCGGCCCGCAGTGGCTGACCGGCGCCACCTTGACCCGGGCGCTGCTGCGCCGGGGTACCGACCTCGGCACCCCGCTGACCAGAGTTCCTTGGCTGCTGGTCGGCGCGCAGTGCGGCATCGTGGCGTTTGAACTGCTCAGTCCGCTGATCTTTGTGGTCGGCCGGCGCTGGGGATACCCGATGGTGTGGCTGTTCTTCGCCTTTCACCTGAGCGTGTTCGCGACCATCACGATCTCGTTCGTGCCGCAGCAGGTGGCGCTCGGCGCGTTCCTCCCGCTGGAACGGGTGCCGGACCGGCTGCGGGGGTTGGCCCGGCGGTGGTCAGTTCGCCGACGGATCGACCCGGTGGGGTACGGCACAGGCGGCGGTCCCGCCCGGTAGGCGGTACCGGTTGCGCGCCACCCACCGGTACGCGGGCCAGGCGAGCGCCAGGCCCGGCGCGGTCTCGACAACGGCACCGATCGGGCGCCACAGCACCCGACCACCGACCCCGTCGGCCTGCCGCAGCAGCCGCGCGATGGCCACCGGACCGGCGGCGGTACCGCCATCCGGCCCGACCCACCGCACCGCGTCTGCGCACTCGTCCGCGGTCAACCCAAGGGCGGCCAGGTCAAGGTGCTGCCATGCCCGTACCCGCGCCGGGGAGCGGATCCACCGGGTGATGAAGCGGGCGCACGACGAGCAGAAGGCGCAGTCACCATCGAACACGAACGTCGGTCGCATCCGCCTATTGTGCAGGTACGCCGCCGGTCCGGTCCGGGGTGTGCGGCGTCGGTCACCACCAGGTTGGAATCGCCGGGGGCGGCCGGTGGTTGCCGTTGACGGAATCGTTGACAGATCGGAGATCCGAGTAATGGCGACCGTTGCGCTGACCGCGGAGAACTTCGCCGAGATTGTGTCGGGCGAGGGCACTGTGCTGGTGGACTTCTGGGCGAGCTGGTGCGGGCCCTGCCGGGCGTTCGCGCCGGTGTACGAACGGGCCTCGGAGAGCAACCCCGACATCACCTTCGCGAAGGTCGACACCGAGGCGGAGCAGGTACTGGCGCGCGAGTTCGAGATCCGGTCGATCCCGACCGTGATGGCGATCCGTGACGGCATCATGGTGTTCTCCCAGCCGGGCGCGCTGCCGGCGGCCGCGCTGGATTCGCTGATCACCCAGATCCGCGACCTCGACATGGACGAGGTACGCCAGCACGTCACGACGCGCGCGTCCTGACTCCCGGACCCGACCGGGCAGCCGACCACTGGACAAGCTTTAGAACGCATGTTCGAATAGCCGGGTGCGTTGGGACAATCTTTCGATCGCCGAGGGCGACACCGCCGAGCCCACGCTGCCGATGACGGTGGCGGGGGCCGTCGGCCGGACGTTCGACACCCCCGACTTCGCCGGGATGACGTTCTACGAGATCCGGGCAAAGTCGATTATCAACCGGGTGCCCGGTGCCTCGCGGGTGCCCTTCGAGTGGACGCTCAACCCCTATCGGGGCTGCACCCACGCCTGCGTGTACTGCCTGGCCGGTGATACCCCGATCCTGATGGCCGACGGCCGCACCCGACCGCTGGCCGACCTGCGGGTCGGCGACCGGATCTACGGTACGGTCCGTCGCGGCCGGTTCCGACGGTATGAACCCACCGAGGTGCTGGCGCACTGGTCCACGGTCAAGCCGGCCTACCGGGTTACCCTCCGCGACGGCACCCGTCTGGTCACCAGCGGAGATCATCAGTTCCTCACCGACCGCGGCTGGAAGTACGTGACCGGCCGCGAGTGGGGCGGCGCCCCACGGTCGCACCTTCGTTACGGCAACAAGCTGATGGGCACCGGCCGGTTCGCCGCGCCGCCGGTGGACTCCACCGATTACCGGCGGGGCTACCTGTGCGGGGTGATCCGCACCGATGACCGGGTCGGATCGCTCGTCAGTCACGAGGCGCTGGAGCGCGTCCGCCGTTACGTCGACGGGTTTCAGGTCGCCACGGTGCGCTCCGGTGTCCGCGACGGCTGTTACGACCGCCGCACGCTGACCGCTATCCGGCAGTCCGGCGCGCTGGAGACGCACGGGATCACCGATCTCATCCGGTGGCCGGCCGAGCCGACCGACGACTGGCGTCGGGGCTTCCTGGCGGGCGTCTTCGATACCGAGGGCAGTTACAGCCACAGCGTCCTGCGCATCGCGCACACCGACCGGGAGATGATCGAACAAAGCGCGGACTGCCTACGTACCCTGGGATTCGATATTGTCTCCGACGCGCCGGTCAGCGTCGGCGCGTCCCGATCGGTGCATGTGCGGGGTGGCCTCGCCGAGCACTTCCGCTTTTTCCACAGCGTGGATCCGGCCATCATCGGCAAGCGGACGGTCGACGGTACGGCCGTGATGGCCCGGCCCCATCTGGCGGTGACCTCGGTCGAGCCGCTGCGGCTGGACCTACCCCTGTTCGACATCACGACCGGTACCGGCGACTTCATCGCCAACGGCGTGGTCAGCCACAACTGCTTCGCCCGCCAGACCCACACGTATCTCGACCTCGACGCTGGGCACGACTTCGACACCCGCGTCGTGGTCAAGGTCAACGCGGGTCACCTGCTGCGCACCGAGCTGGCGGCGCCGCGCTGGCGCGGCGGCCACATCGCCATGGGCACCAACGTCGACTGCTACCAGCGCGCCGAGGGGCGGTACCGGCTGATGCGCGACATTCTCGCCGCCCTGCGCGACTTCGCCAATCCGTTCTCCATCCTGACCAAGGGCACGCTGATCCTGCGCGACCTCGACCTGCTCACCCAGGCGGCCGAGGTCACCGACGCCGGCGTGTCGATGTCGATCGGCTTTCTCGACGAGACGGTGTGGCGATCCGTCGAGCCGGGCACCCCGAGTCCGCGCAGCCGCCTCGAGACCGTCCGCCGGCTCACCGACGCCGGGCTGACCGTCGGCGTCCTGCTGGCGCCGGTCCTCCCGGGGATCACCGACACCGCCGAGTCGGTCGACGAGACCGTCGGCGCGGTCGTGGCCGCCGGAGCGGTCAGCGTGTCACCGGTCGCGCTGCACCTGCGGCCCGGCGCACGCGAGTGGTACCTGGCGTGGCTGGCCAGGGAGCGTCCGCACCTGATGCCCCGGTATCAGGCGCTCTACGGTGAACGTGCCTATCTCGGCGCGGGCTACCAGCGCGAGCTGGCGGCACGGGTCCGATTGGCGACGCGCCGACACGGGTTGACCCCCCGTCCATCCACAGTGGAGGACGAGCAGAGGGTGCGAGATCGCGCTAACCTTCGCTGGTGAGGACCCCTAGGCAGATTCTTGAACAGTCGGTGACCATCGCGGTGGTCGGCGCGTCGCGCGACCCGGACAAGCCGTCACACGCCGTGCCGGAACAGATGCTGCGGCACGGGTGGCGGATCATCCCGGTCAACCCGTACACCGACGAGCTGTGGGGTCAACGGTCGTACCCGCTGTTGGCCGAGATACCGGAACCGGTCGACATGGTCAACGTGTTCCGTCCCGCCGCCGACGCGCCTGGCGTCGTCCGGCAGGCCGTGGAGATCGGCGCCCACGCCGTCTGGCTTCAGCAGGGCATCGCCTCCGACGAGGCGCGCGCCATCGCCGAGGAGGCCGGCATCGACTTCATCGACGACCAGTGCATCGCGGTGGCCCGTGCCGCCGCCGGCCTGACCCGCAACATCGAACCATGACGGCCGGCATCAGCCGGGCGGGTACTCCTTGAGCAGGCCACGCGAAATGATCGTCTTCTGAATCTCCGAGGTGCCCTCGCCGATGAGCAGGAACGGCGCCTCGCGCATCAACCGCTCGATCTCGTACTCCTTGGAGTAGCCGTAGCCGCCGTGGATGCGGAACGAGTCCTGGACCACCTCGGCGCAGTACTCACTGGCCAGGAGCTTCGCCATGCCGGCCGCGACGTCGTTGCGGTGGCCGGCGTCCTTCAGCCGGGCCGCGTTGACCATCAGGGCGTGCGCGGCCTCGATCTTGGTACCCATCTCGGCCAGCTTGAACGCGATCGCCTGATGGCCGGCCAGCGGCTTGCCGAAGGTGTGGCGTTGCTGCGCGTACCCGGCGGCCAGTTCGAAGGCGCGGATGGAGATTCCGCAGGCCCGGGCGGCCACATTGACCCGCCCGACCTCGATTCCGTCCATCATCTGGTAGAAGCCACGGCCGAGGCCGGCGTCGACACCGCCGAGGATCGCGTCGGCGCCGACGACGTGCCCGTCGAGCACCATCTCGGTGGTCTCGACGCCCTTGTACCCCATCTTGTCGATCTTGCCGGGGATGGTCAGGCCGGCAGCGGTCTCACCGAAGCCCGGCTCCTTCTCCAGCAGGAACGTGGTCATGTTGCCGTACACCGTGTCCCCACCCAGGTCGGACCGGACCAGGGTGGCGACCACCGACGAGTACGCGCCGTTGGTCAGCCACATCTTCTGGCCGTCGAGGCGGAACCGGTCGCCGTCACGGACCGCCCGGGTACGGATCGCCGCCACGTCCGACCCGCACCCCGGCTCCGACATCGAGAACGCGCCCCGCACCGCCCCGTCGGCCATCGCCGGGAGCAGCCGCCGCTTCTGCTCCGGCGAACCGTACGTGGAGATCAGGTACGCGACGATGAAGTGGGTGTTGACGATCCCCGAGATCGACATCCAGCCCCGGGACAGCTCCTCGACCACCAGCGCGTACGTCAGCAGCGACTCGCCGAGCCCGCCGTACTCCTCCTCGATGGTGAGCCCGAACAGCCCCATCGCGCGCATCCCGGCCACGATGTCCGCCGGGTACTCGTCGGCGTGCTCCAGCCGTTGGGCGTGCGGGATGATCTCCTTGGTCACGAACTCGCGCACCGTCTCCAGGATCGACTGCTGGACGTCGGTCAGGCCGGGCGTCTGGGCGAGGCGGGGCATCGGTACCTCCGGGACACGGCGGGTTGAACGAACACTAAGGTACCGAGGCGACGGCCCGGCGACGTCGCGCTTTGTGAAAGGCATCACCGGCGGCCGGGGCGTCGTCTTCGCGGAAGGCGTCACAGCGAGCGATGGTGCGGGCGGCGGCTACCGTGGGGCAGGTGACGTGGACGTACGGCGATGACCCGACCCAGCCGCGCCCGCTCGAGCCGGACACCCAGCTCGAGCCGCACCATCCGCTCGAGCCGTACTATCCGCCGGTTGGCGGCCCGCCGGTTGCCCGCGCCACGAACACGATGGCGATCCTGTCGCTGGTCTTCGCGTTCGTCTTCTGGCCCCTCGCGATCCTCTTCGGGCACATCGGCAAGCGGCAGATCACCCGTACCGGTGAGGGCGGCGGCGGCCTGGCCACGGCGGGGCTGGTCATCGGGTACCTGTGGTTGGGCCTTACCGTCTGCGTGTGCTGCGGCGGCCTGCTGCTCCTGCCGAACGGCACCGCCAGCCGGTGAGCCCGCGTTCGGCGCCGTCGGCCGGGGTCAGCGGTACTGGGCCTCCTGCACGCTGTTGCCGCCGTCGATGACCAGCATCTGGCCGGTGATGTAGGACGCCGCCGGTGAACACAGGAACGAGATGGTGGCGGCGACCTCGTCGGGGGTACCGGGGCGACCCATCGGGGTGCCGTAACCCTGCTTGAGCTCGACCAGGGTGGACGCGCCGGTGTGGATGATGCCGGGCGCGACCGCGTTGACGGTGATGCCGTCCGCCACCAGCTCCATGGCGAGCGCGCGGGTCAGGCCGACGACGCCGGCCTTGGCGGCCGCGTACGCCGCCTCGGCGGGCAGGGCGTTCACCGGACCGGCGGTCGCCGACAGGTTCACGATGCGGCCCCAGCCGTGCTCTGCCATGCCGCCGACGAACGCCCGACTCACCAGGAACGCGGTACTGAGGTTGCGGTCGATCTCGGCCCGCCATTCGTCGTAGGTCAGCTGCGCCACCGGGCGGAGCACCTCCGGACTGGCCTTGCTGGCCAGCCCGGCGTTGTTGACGACAATGTCCACGATGCCCAGCTGTTCGGTGATCGCGTCGGCCAGCGCACCGACCTCGGCCTCGACGGTGAGGTCGGCGACGAAGCCGATAGCGCCCAGTTCGCCGGCGCGCTCGTGGATGCGCCGGGTGGTGGACACGATCGCCACGTTGGCGCCGAGCATGCGCAGCCGGCGGGCGGTGGCGTAGCCGATACCGTCTGGGCTGCCGGCACCGGTGACCAGCGCCACCTTGCCCTCGAGCCGGTCGTCGATGACCGGCGCGGCGCCCTCGCCGGCCTGCGGAGCATCGTCTGCCACGTCGCCGGTCGGGACGGCCCGCAGGGTGCGGCGGGCCTGTCCGGGCCGGCTCACGTCACGCCGACCGCTCTTCGCACCGGCCGCGGTACCGCGACGCGAATCAGTTGCCATGGAGGGGATCCTGCCTGCTGACCGGGTGGTGGGCAACGACAACGCAAATGTTGCGAGTCGGGGGCAGACGGCGACGGCGATGACAGCCGGTGGTGACCGCCCGCTACCCTGGCGGGGCCCAACGTCGACAGGCGGTGGGGCGCGGTCCTTTCCCGCGCCGCGAGTGAGTAGACGGAGCGCCGACATATGACGTACCCGCCCCAGGAACCCGGCTCCTGGCAGGACCCGACAAGGCCGAGCGAGTCCCCCGGGTCGGCCTCGGAACAGCGACCGCAGTCCCCGTCCCAGCCGGCCGCCGATCCGTACGGCACGATGCCGGTGCCCCCACCGGGATACGGGTCCGGGTACCCGG
>JAVHWE010000423.1:0-10676 GCA_032160285.1 Micromonosporaceae bacterium
GACGGGCGTACCGCCTGCTGCGCCACGGCGACGAAAACACCGAGCCCCCAGCCGGTGTTCTTCACCAGCCAGCCGGTGAGCATCAGCGGCAACAGCCGGGCCGGTGGTCGGCGGTACCCGGCGACGAACAGGGTCTCGACCACCGACAGCGCCGGAAACGCCAGCAGCAGCGTCGGCGACACGACCGCGGCGAGCGCGGCGGAGCCGGCCAGCACCGCGCTCGGTACGAAGTCGACGGCGCGGACGTGACCGGTCCGTGCGGTGTACCGGACCTTCCAGAGGCCGTACCGGTACATCTGGCGGAAGTACGAGCGGGGGTTGACCCTGCTCTCGTGGTGGACCACGGCGGCCGGCGCGATCGCCCAGCCGTGGCGATCCGACACCCGGTGTACGAACTCGATGTCCTCGGCGTGCACCCAGCGCTCGTCGAAGGTCTGCCCGGCCAATAGATGGGTGTCCACGGCCATGTTGCAGCCGCTGACAAGCAGCACCCCCGACGTGGCCAGTTCCCGGACGGCCTCGTCGTTGCAGGCGACCGCGGCGGCGAAGGCGGACGCGTACGCGGCGACCACCCCGCCCCCGACGACGGCGGTGCCGGGTCGGGCGCGGAACGCCGCGACCAGCGCTTCGGTCCAGCCGGCGTCGGCGACGGCGTCGGAGTCGAGAAACGCGACCAGCCGGCTGGCGGCGGCTGCCATGCCGATGTTGCGGCCGCGCGCGATGTTGCGGCCGCCGTTGTGGCGTATCCGCACCGGTACCGTCGCGCGGGCGGCGAACGCGGCCACGGCGGCGAGGGTCGCGTCGGTCGAACCGTCGTCGACGATGATGACCTCGGCCGGCGGCAGCCGTTGGGTCGACAGCGAATCCAGACAGGCGTCGATGGTACGGGCGCTGTTGAGGGTGAGAACCACGACGCTGATCGGCACGTTCACGTCCTGTCGTACATCGCGAGCAGCGGTTTCTGGTTGTGCCGCCACTCGAAGCGGGCGGCGGCGTAGCGACGGCCGTAGTCGGCCATCTCGGCGCCGAGTCGGGGGTCCGCGAGGACGGCGAGGACGGCGGCCCGCAGCGCGACCGGTTCGGCCGGTACCAGCCGCAGCAGCCGCCGGTCCACCCCGAGGTCGTCGTAGCGCGGGTCGTCGGTGGTGATGACCGGTACCCCGCACGCCATCGCCTCCTGAACCGCGAGGGGGAACACCTCACCGGTGGACGGCAGGACGAACACGTCGGCGAGCCGGTACAGGTCGACCAGGTCGTGGCGCGCCACCGGCCCGGCGAAGGCGACACCGTGGACCCCCCGGTCGGGCGGGGTGCCGGCGCCCACGACGACGATCCGGTACTCCGGACCCGTCGCCGCCAGTAGCGCCGGCAGACCCTTCTGGCCGATCAGGCGGCCGACGAAAAGCACCACCGGCTGACCGACCGGTACGCCGAGCCGGGCCCGCCAGCGCCCCGCGTCGCGGACCGGGCCGGGGCGGAAGACGGTCGTGTCGATGCCGTTCGGCGTGGTGACGATCCGGTCGGCCGGCACGCCCTGGGCGCGCAGGTGCTGGTACACGAGGGGGTTGTGGGCGGTGATCCGGCGCGCATGCCGCCAGACGTACCGGCCGGCCGTCGCGCGGGTGATCCGCTCGACGCCGCGGACAACTCGCCGGGGGTGGTGTACCGGCCCGATGTTCTGGGTGGCGAACAGGGGCTTTCCGGCCAACCGGGCCAGGATCGCGGCTAGCTGGCTCGGCTGGTACAGCACGTCGTGCACGTGTACGGCGTCGCATTCTGCGACGAGCCGGCGCAGCCCACGGCAGAACGCCGGACCGATCAACGGGTACGGGATGCCGGCGCGCCGTTCGAGAACGTTGCGCGCCGGCAACCGGACCACGGTGAAGCCGTCGGCGGTCTCGCGGCGTGGCGTCGCCGGCTCGGTGTGTGTGGTCGCGACCGTCACGTCGTGTCCGTCGGCGGCCAGGCTGCGGGCGTGGTTACCGGCCACCACCTCGACGCCGCCGAGGTGCGGCGGAAAGTACGCGGACACGATCAGAATGCGCACGGTCGCGACGGGAAACCGGCTACGCCACTGTGGCCGTACGGTGGGGTCATCTCAGCCGACGCTCTCGGTCGCCGGCTGCGGGGTGGGTCTACCGGTCGGCTCCGGCAGCTCCACCGAGATGATGGTCGACCGACGGAGCGGGTCCGCCGCGCCGACGAGGCTGCGACTCGCCCCGGCCAGGCGTGGGCCGACCGGCTCGGTGGCGTGAAACCGCGACGCCACCAGCTGTCCGACATTGCACAACCCGTCGCGGACCGGCCGCATCTTCGTCCGGCCCCCGCGCGGGCGGTACGTGATCGGCAGTTCCCCGCAGCGGAAGCCCCGGCGGAAAACCTCCACCTTCAACGCCTGCGAGAAGGCCATCCCGCCGGCGGCGAGGCGCAGCCCGGACAGCACATGGCGGCGGAACACCCACATGCCGGACTGCGAGTCGTCGAACGGCAGCCGGAAGAGCACATGCGTCATCGTGCTGAGGACCCGGTTGCCCCACAGGTGAGACCGGCTCATCGCCTGCGGTGTCAGGGATTCGAGTCGATTGGTCGACAGGAAGTCAAGGCGTTGCGCGTCGAGCATGGCGATCGCGTCGGGCAGGATCTCGAACGGGTACGTGAGATCGGCGTCGCCGGTCGCGATGACGTCACCGAGGCAGTTGGCGAAGCCGGCCCGGTAGGCGTTTCCGTAGCCGCGTACCGGCTGGACGATCACCCGGGCGCCATGTGCGCGGGCGAGTCGGCCGGTATCGTCGGTCGAGCCGTTGTCGACAACCAGGATCTCGACGCCCAGTCCGGTGGATTCCAGTTGGCGGACAGGTATCGATGCCAGCGTCTGTGCGATGGACTCCTGCTCGTTGTATGCCGGAATCACGACGGATAGCGTGGGCATGCGTGGAACTCCTAGCTGACAGATGCATGGCTACTCACCGTCGTGAAGTAGACACTAGGAGAAACGGCACCAACGGCTATCTGGATATTTCGTGAAATGGGACCCGGTTGGGTTCGCCCGAACGGACCACCTGCCACCGGGTCAATTGGCGCGCCGGAGTCAAATTCGCGGTCTGCAGCACGGCACGGCTTAGCATTGTCGGCTGGTCAACGGGCGATGTCGGGTCAAAGGGCGATGTCGCGGTCGCCGCGGACCCGCTCGACGCGAAGCCGGCACAGCATTTCACCGTCGACCGCGTTGCGCCGCCCGTAGGAGGGCGCGCTGCCGGTCGGTACATAGCGCTCCGCGATCCTGGTTGTCCAGTCGAGCAGATCCGGCGCGCGCTCGTCGATACTCACCGGTCCGCGGATCACGACGAAACTGTACGGGTACACCTCGATGTCGACGGTCATCGACGCACGGGGATTGGCCACCAGATGACGCCCCTTGACGGTGTCGCGGCTGGTGGTGAACACGAGATCGACCCCGCTGCCGTCGCTGTCTCCGTCGACGATGAACCAGATCGGCGCGACGTGCGGTGCGCCGGTCGGCGAGGCGGTGGCGAGCTTGCCGGTGTGGGTCCCGTCGGCGAGGAAAGCCATCGCCTCGTCGAAGTCCATAGTCGTCACCCCGTCAGCCTGCCGCAGTCGCGCCGCTCCCGCATCACCGGTCGCCGAATTTGTGCCTCGCCGAAGGCGGCGGCCGGTGGCGGTCCGGGGCCGGTGCCGGCTGCGCCAGGCGCGCCGCCAGGCGGTGCCGGGTTGCGCGGTGGCGGCTACCATGCGGCGGTGCTGGCCGGTGTGGTGATCGCGGCGGCCGTTGCCGGCGCGGTGTGGGGGGTGTGGCTGCCCGGGCTGGTCAACCGGTACGCGGTGGGGTGGCCCGACGGTGACGCCCGGCCAGCGTGGCGGCGCGGCTGCGCCCACTGCGGTACCGAACGGTCACGGTGGTGGCACGCGTCCGCGCGGTGCCGCGCCTGCGGATGGGCCTCGACGCCGGGGTGGCGTGTCACGGTGCCGTTGTCGGCGGCGACCTGGGCGATCATCGCCACGGCGCTCGGCCGGTCACCCGCGCTCGCCGCGTTCCTGCTTCTCGCGGCCGTCGCGGTACCGCTGGCGCTGATCGACATGAAAGTGCTCCGGCTGCCGGACCCGCTGGTGGGTTTCGCCTTCGCCGGTGGGGTGTTGCTTCTGTCGGCCGCGTCGCTCGTCACCGGCGACCCGGGCCCGATCCTGCGGGCGTTCACCGCCGCGGCCTGCTGCGGCGTGATCTACGTGGTTCCGGCGCTGGTACCGCGAACCGGGCTCGGATTCGGCGTCGTCAAGCTCGCGGCGGTGCTCGGACTGTACCTGGGGTGGTGGGGTTGGTTCGCGGTGATAGCCGGGCTCGTGCTCACCCCGGTGGTGAATCTGCCGCTGGTGATCGGACTGCTCGTCACCGGGCGCGCGGGTCGCCGGACCGCGATGCCGTACGGCCCGGCGATGCTTCTCGCGGCGGTGCTCTCGATCGTCGGAACCGCACTGCGTTAGGACCGTGCGGCCCACCTCCCGTGACCCGCGCTCGACGTAACACACGTCGATGGCCGCGCGCGTGGTGGCCGTTGACGAGTCCCGGGCGCCGGTCGGGCAGGATGTATCCCGACAGGAGGTGTCGCGGACGTTGGCTGGGCGGATCAGGGACGAGGACATCGCCGCGGTGCGGGAGCGGACGTCGATCGTCGACGTGATCACCGAACACGTCACCCTCAAACCGGCTGGTGGGGGCAACCTCAAGGGCCTGTGCCCGTTCCACGACGAGAAATCGCCGTCGTTCAACGTCACGCCGGCGCGCGGCTTCTACCACTGCTTCGGCTGCGGCGCCGGCGGCGACTCGATCAACTTTGTGATGGAGGTCGACCACCTGACCTTCGCCGAGGCGATCGAGCGGCTCGCCGACCGGGCCGGCGTGCAGTTGCGGTACGAGGAGGCCGGCCCGGCACCGGTCCGCCAGACCGGCCAGCGGCAGCGACTGGTCGCCGCGCACGTCGCCGCTGCGGCCTTCTACTCAGACCAGCTCGCCACCCCGGCGGCCCGGCCGGCCCGCGAATTCCTGGCTGAGCGCGGCTTCGACCGGGCGGCCGCCCAGCGCTACGGCTGCGGCTTCGCCCCGGACGGCTGGGACGCGCTCACCCGCCACCTGCGCCAGCAGGGCTTCACCGGTCCCGAACTGGTCACCGCCGGCCTGGCCAAGGAGGCCCGCTCCGGTTCGCTGATCGACCGGTTCCGGCGCCGGCTGATCTGGCCGATCCGGGAACTGTCCGGCGACGTGATCGGGTTCGGCGCGCGCAGGCTCTTCGCCGACGACGACGGACCCAAGTACCTGAACACGCCGGAAACCCCGATCTACAAGAAATCACACCTCCTGTACGGGATCGACCTGGCCAAACGTGAGATCGCCAAGCAGGGCCGGGCGGTGATCGTGGAGGGTTACACCGACGTGATGTCGTGCCACCTCGCCGGCGTCCCGACCGCGGTCGCGACCTGCGGCACCGCGTTCGGCGCCGATCACATCGGGGTGCTGCGCCGCCTGCTGATGGACACCGAAGGGTACGGCGGGGAGATCATCTTCACGTTCGATGGCGACGCGGCCGGTCAGCAGGCGGCGCTGCGCGCGTTCGCCGACGACCAGCGGTTCGTGGCGCAGACGTTCATCGCGGTCAGCCCGGACAACATGGACCCATGCGAACTGCGGCTGGCCAAGGGTGACGTGGCGGTACGCGACCTGATCGCGCGGCGGGAGCCGCTGCTGGCGTTCGCGCTCCGGTCGGTACTCCGGCGCTTTGATCTGGACACCGCCGAGGGGAGGGTCGCGGCACTCCGGGCGACCGCCCCGCTCGTGGCGAAGATCAAGGACCGGGCCCTGCGGCCCGAGTACACCCGCAAACTCGCCGGCGACCTCGGCATGGAGATCGAGACCGTACAGCGGGCGGTCGGCAACGCCGGCCCGGGCGGCGGCGCGCCGCCACCGCGGATCGCCGACCCCGGCGTGGACGGCCCGCTGCGTACCGTCGAACGGGAGGCGCTGAAGCTGGCGTTGCAGAGCCCGGCGCTGGCCGGCCCGATGTTCGACTCGGTGGACGCGTCGGCGTACGCCGACCCGGTGCACGCCGTCGTCCGGGCGGCGATCGCCGAGGCCGGCGGCACCGCGACGGCGACCGGCGGCATCGGCTGGCTGGACCGGGTCCGCGACCACTGCGGCGACCTGGCCGCGAAGGCGCTCGTCGCCGAACTGGCCGTCGAGCCGCTACGGCTGGCGGCCGAGCCCGACCCGCGGTACGTGACGGTCACGCTCGCCCGGCTGCAACTGCCCTTGATCAACCGTCGCATCGGTGACCTGAAGTCAAAACTGCAACGCCTCAACCCGGTCGAGAACACCGATGAGCACCTGCGACTCTTCGGCGAACTGGTATCGCTGGAGCAGCACGCCCGCGCGCTGCGCAACCAGGCCGCGGGCGGACTGTGATGGCGGGACTGTTCCGACGCCGGAGGTTGACCGCGGGCCGCCGGCCGCCGCTGGCACCGGACGAGCGGATCATCGCCTGGGCCACGGCCCGGCCGGTCGCCGCGCCGACCGTCGCCGAGCCGGCCGACGCGGCCGACGCGGCCGGCACGGCGGGCACGGCCGACACGCCCGACGCGGCCGGCACGGCGGATTGGGCTGGCGGGGCGGAGCCGGTTGTGGTGGTCACGACGCTCGGGCTCTGGCTGCCCGGTGCGGCCGGCCGGCTGGGCTGGCACGAGATCCACAAGGTCACCTGGTCCGGGCGGCAGCTCGTCGTGGTCGCCGCCCGCGAGGTCGGCGCCGACGACGGGTACACGATCGTCGCGGACGAGCCGGCAACCGTGCACACGCTGGATCAGCCGGACAGGGTCCCGCCCCAGGTCAGAGCACGGGTGACGAAGTCGATCGCCTACACCCGCCACGCCCCGCTCGACGGCGGTGGGGGAGTACGGGTGGTGGCCCGTCGGGTACCCGGGATCAACGGACTGCGCTGGACCGTCCGCTACGACGACGGTACCGATGTCGCGGCGGACGGCGTTCGGGAGGTCACCGCCGGGCTGGTCGCCGAGGGGCGCGCCGAGATCGAGAGCGCCGTACCGTAACGGCCGCCCGGCGGTGACGCGCTAAATCGGTGGCGGTCGTGTCGTATCCCCGGGCTAGGGTCCACACGTGTCCCCAGTCGAGTCCGCCACCCAGCCGCTGATCACCGCCCGCGGCCTGGTCAAACGGTTCAAGGCGGTGGCCGCGGTCGACGGCATCGACATCGACGTGCGGCCGGGCGAGGCATTCGGGTTCCTCGGCCCCAACGGCGCGGGCAAGTCCTCGGCCATGCGCATGATCGGCTGCGTCTCCGCTCCCACCGCCGGTACGCTGCGCATTCTCGGCATGGATCCGGTCCGGGACGGCTCCGCCATCCGGGCCCGGCTGGGGGTGTGCCCCCAGCAGGACTCGCTCGACCCGGAGCTGACCGTCCACGAGAACCTGACGGTGTACGCGCGGTATTTCGGCATTCCGCGCTCGGTGGCGCGGCAGCGGGCCACCGAACTGATCGAGTTCATGCAGCTCACCGACCGGACGAACGACAAGGTCGAACCACTGTCCGGTGGCATGAAGCGGCGGCTCACCATCGCCCGCGCCCTGGTCAACGCGCCGGACATCGTGCTGCTCGACGAGCCGACCACCGGCCTCGACCCGCAGGCCCGCCACCTGGTGTGGGACCGCCTGTTCCGGCTCAAACGCGATGGTGTGACGCTGGTGCTCACCACGCACTACATGGACGAGGCCGAGCAGCTGTGCGACCGGCTGGTGGTGATGGACGGTGGCCGGATCGTCGCCGAGGGATCGCCGCGCCAGCTCATCGAGCGTTTTGCCACCCGCGAGGTGGTCGAGCTGCGCTTCACCGACGATGACCCGACCGGTTACGTCGACAAGCTGGAGGGCATCGGCGACCGGGTCGAGCTGCTCCCCGACCGGATCCTGCTGTACGCCGACGACGGTGACGCCGCCGTGGCGACGGTGCACGCGCGCGCCCTGCGGCCGGCCGGCGTGCTGGTGCGGCGCAGCTCGCTCGAGGACGTGTTCCTGCACCTCACCGGCCGGACGTTGGTCGACTGATGACACAACCGGGCGTCGCCGTCTTCGAACACCTGTTGATCGGCTACCGGCGCACCTGGCGGGGTAGCGTGCTCAGCTCGTTCCTGCTGCCGGTGCTGTTCCTGGTCGCGATGGGCTTCACCGTGGGCGGATACGTCGACCGCGGCGGCCAGCTCGGCGTCCGGTACCTCGACTTCATCGCACCCGGGCTGCTCGCGTCGACCGCCCTTCAGGTGGCGGTCGCGGAGTCGACCTGGCCGGTGTTCTCCGGCTTCATGTGGCACCGGATGTACCACGCGATGCGGGCGTCACCGGTGCGGGTCGTCGACATGGTCGTCGGGCACATCGGGTACGTGATGGTCCGCGTGGCCATGTCGGCCCTCGGATTTCTAGTCGTGATGACCGCGTTCGGTGCCGTGCACTCGCCGTGGGCGGCGACGGTGCTGCCGGTGGCGCTGCTGGTCGGGTTGGCCACCGCCGGGCCGGTCTTCGCCTACAGCGCCACGATCACGACCGACGGGATGTTCCCGGTCCTGTTCCGGTTCGCCGTGGTGCCGATGACCCTGTTCGCCGGCGTGTTCTTCCCGGTCGACTCGTTACCGCTGGGCGCGCGGGCGCTGGCGTACGTCTCGCCGCTGTGGCACGGGGTGGAGCTGGTCCGGGCCGCGACGCTCGGCACCGCCACCGCCTGGGGCGTGTGGGCGCACCTGGGTTACCTGCTCGCCTGGAGCGTCGCGGGTGTGTTGCTGGCCATTCACCGGTTCAGCCGTCGGCTGGCCGAGTAGATGGTCACCCTGCTGCTGCCCCGCCTGGCGGCCCGTACCGAGCGCCGGTTCGTCCGCGCCAGCGCGGTCACGGCCCGCAACCTCACCGCCGCGCGCCACTTCGGGTACTGGTGGATCCTGGTCTCCGGGTTCTTCGAACCCGTGCTGTACCTGCTGTCCATCGGCCTCGGCGTCGGTGCCCTGGTCAACGGCTTCACCCTGCCCAACGGCCGGACCATCTCGTACGCCGCCTTCGTCGCGCCCGCGATGCTGGCCGCGTCGGCGATGAACGGCGCGCTGGCCGAGTCGACCATGAACCTGTTCGGAAAGATGAAGTACATGCGCCTCTACGACGGCGTACTGGCCACCCCGGTACAGCCGTTGGAGGTCGCACTCGGCGAACTGATGTGGGCGTTGATCCGCGGCTCGATCTACTCGATCGCGTTTCTGGGCCTCATGGTCGGCATGGGCCTCACCTCGATCGGCTGGGCACTGGTGGCGTTTCCGGCGACCATGCTCATCGGGGTCGCGTTCGGCGGCCTGGGCATGGCCGTCGCGACGTACCTGCGTAGCTGGCAGGATTTCGACTACCTCGTCGTCGTGCAGTTCGCCCTGTTCCTGTTCTCCGGCACGTTCGCGCCGGCCGACTCGTACGCCCCGGCGATGAGGATCGTGGTCGAACTGACCCCGCTGTACCACGGTGTCGAACTGGTGCGCGGCCCCACAACCGGGGTGGTCGGCTGGGGCCTGCTCGGCCACGCCGGGTACCTCGCCGGGCTCGCGTGCCTCGGCCTGCTCGTCGCCGGCCGGCGGATGGCTATCCTGCTGTACCGGTGATCCCGGTACCGGCTCCTACCGACCTTCGGGCACGTACCGGCATCCCGCCGCGGACGGCGCCACCGCGTTGTGGCGCCGTCCGCGGCGGGCGTCAGATGAACGGTCAGAGGCCGCCATCCGGGGAACTCTTGGTGCCGGAGGTGGTCGTACCGGACGTGCCGGTCGAGCCGGTCGACGCGTTGTAACCGCTTGAGGTCAGCGGCTCGTTGCGGCGGGTCGGGTCCGCTCCGGTGGAGCTGTCCATCGCACCGAGAACCCGCTCGCCGACCTTCGTCTCGGCGAACCGGCTGTTGCTCAGCTTGTCGGTCACCACGTCTTTGCCATTAGAAACGATCTTCGTTGCCTGCTCCTGAACCACGCCCGCGGCCTCCTGCACCGTCGGGTTGTCCCGCACCTTGCGGGCGGCCTGGACCAGTTCCTCGTACTTCTCCCGCCCGGCCCGGGTGCCGAGAACAAATCCGGCCCCGAGGCCCGCGATGAACATCATCTTGCCGCGCATCAGCGACCTCCTCGTTCTGCGCTCCGCACATGTGAGGTCCGCGTAAGGGACCGCCAGTACCTGGGTGTTGCACTCCTCGTACCCGTCCCATCGTGCCTCTACACGTGCCGGTGGGGAACTGAATGCCGCAAGGTCATCGGCCAATTCATCCGATCTTGGCGGTTTTGGACCACCCGGTGGTACAGTCCCCACCCCGACCGAGGGACGCCGCTCTCGCGAACCCGGTGGCGCGCGTGGCCACACTGTTGTGTAGTCTTGCTTGGTCGCACCGCAAGGTGGACAGGAGCCCTTCCCCCGTAGCTCAATTGGCAGAGCAGCCGGCTGTTAACCGGCAGGTTTTTGGTTCGAGTCCAAACGGGGGAGCACGGACGGCGACGTCACCCCGCCACCGGGTACCTGCTTGAGTCGCGTATCTCGGTAGGCTGTGCCGGCCGGGGCGGTAGCTCAGCCGGTTAGAGCAGGGGACTCATAATCC
>JAVHWE010000456.1:0-6971 GCA_032160285.1 Micromonosporaceae bacterium
CCGACAAGCTGCTCGTCGCGTTCCAGCCGCTGGCCGCCAACTTCGGTGGCTTCGACCTCGACCGGGCCGAGCGGTCGCTGTTCGACCAGTTCCGACCCCATGGGTACTGGACCGGCGTGGCCCGGGTGGCCGGCCTGGCTGCGGACCAGTCGGTACAGAACACCGGTGTCGCCACCCCATACAACCTGCCGAAACTGCCCGGCCTGTACGCGTTGAGCGCGACCGGCGTGCCGGGCCTGTACAACATCAAGTACGGCAGCGACGTGGTCGGGTCCGACAGCGTGGTCCGGTACTCCATCGAGGCGGACATCCGTCGGCTGGCGACCGCCGGTACCTTTCCGGGCCTGCGGCTGCAGCGCCTCGAAACGTTCAAGTCCCACGCGCCGTTCGAATTGACGGTCAGCCCGGGCGCCATCGCCAACGGATTCTACCGGTCGCTGTACGGCCTCCAGGGGCGAAACCGTACCTTCTACACCGGCGCCACCTTCCACTCGCACGACTCCACCCTGGTCTGGCAGTTCACCGAGCGCCTACTCCCCCGCCTGACCGCCTGACCCGTTTGCCACCGTCAGTCGTGGCCGGCGTGCTCGTGCTCGGCGTGGCTGACCGGCTCGAACTGGAACGTGCTGTGCTCGACGTCGAAGTGGCCGGCCAGGCACTGCTGCAACCGGTCGAGCAGGCTCGGCAGGTGTCCGTCGTGGAAGCAGGAGTTGTCGACCACGACGTGCGCGGTGAGTACGGGCAGATCGCTGGAGACCGAGGTGGCGTGCAGGTCATGCAGGTCGCGAACGTGCTCCAGCTCGAGAATGTGCGCGCGTACGTCGGCCAGGTCCACGCCCTTCGGGGTGGCCTCCATCAGAACGTCCACGGTTTCGCGGAGCAGCTTCCAGGTGCGCGGCAGGATCATCACCCCGATCACCAGCGAGGCGACGGCGTCCGCGCGCGACCAGCCGGTGAGGGCGATGACGGTGGCCGCGAGAAGGACGGCGACGGCCCCGAGCGCGTCGTTGACCACCTCGAGGAGCGCCGCGCGGGTGTTGAGGTTGCCGCCCTGCACGCGGCTCAGCAGCAGGATCGACACCGCGTTGCCGAGCAGCCCGATCGTACCGAAGATCACCATCGCGCCGGAGGACACCGGCGGCGGTAGGACCAGCCGGCGGACCGCTTCGACCAGGACGAACACGCCGACCGCGAGCAGCACGGCGGCCTGCGCGGCGGCGGCGAGCACCTCGGCGCGCCGGAATCCCCAGGTCCGCTGCGGGGTGGCCGGCCGACCGGCGAGTACCGCGGCGACCAGGGCGAGGCTCAGCCCGGCCACGTCGGCGAGCAGGTGACCGGCGTCAGCGAGCAGCGCGAGGGAGCCCGACAGGCCCGCGCCGATCACCTCGACCACCAGGATGCTCGACGAGATCGCCAGCACGATGGCCAGGGGTCGACGGGGGCCGCCGCCAGCCGGCATCGCGTGGCTGTGGCTATGACCCCGGCGTTCGCCCAGGCCGCGGTGGTCGGCCGTCACATCGCGATGATAGGGGACCCCACCGGGTACCGGCGTCGCATCGCCCGGCGTACCGGCCTCGCCGGCCAGCGCGACGCGCCGATACGCCGAACCGCGGCAACGTTGTCCGGTGCCGATCGGACGGCCAGGATCACCACATACGACACGGAGTGTGTTGATGACGTAACAGAGGGAGACAAAGGTGCAGCGGCGACGGACCATCGGACAACATGCTGTAGCGACCGCGACCCTGTCCGCGATCGCCGTCGCGATGACGGGGATACCGGCACGGGCCGCCCCGACGCCCGGCCAGGGGCCCGATGACGGCACCCGGCTGGCCGCCGCCCTGGTCCGCGAAGTGACCGTGCAGGCGATCAACCGTCACCTGATCGCGCTGCAACGCTTCGCCGACACCTTCGGCGGAATCCGCGCGGCCGGCACGCCCGGCCACGACCGCTCCGCCGCCTACGTGCACGACAAGCTCGTCGCCGCCGGCTACACCGTGCACGACGAGGAGTTCCCGTTCCGGTACTCGCAGACGCTCGCCCAGACCGGCGCGGCGTCCGGCCCGACGCCGAGAACCCTCACCCCGACGGTGATGCAGTACTCACCGAATACCCCGCTCGGCGGCATCAGCGCGGCGCTGACCGTCGTCGCGGCCGACGACACACCGGGATGCGAGCCCACCGACTTCGCCAGCGGCGCCTATGCCGGTACCATCGTGTTGATCAAACGGGGAGGGTGTTCGTTCGCGGTCAAGCAGCAGAACGCCGGGGCGGCCCGGGCGATCGGCGTGCTCGTCTACAACAACGCCACCGATCCCGACGAACCGGTCGGCGGCACGCTCGGCGATGCCTCCGCCGCGGTGGTGCCGACCGCGGGCATTCCCCGGGCGCAGGGCGAGGCGCTCACCGCCGACGCGGCGGCCGGGAAGGTCACCGTCGCGATGGACCTGCGCACCCTCACCGAAGAGCGCACCAGCCGCAACGTCATTGCCGAGACCCCGACCGGCCGGGCCGACAACGTGGTGATGCTCGGCGCACATCTCGACAGTGTGACCGCCGGGCCGGGGATCAACGACAACGGTACCGGCAGCGCCACGCTGCTCGAGCTGGCGCTGAGGTTGGCCGACCATCCGGTACCGAACAAGGTCCGGTTCGCCTGGTGGTCGGCGGAGGAGTTCGGGCTGCTCGGCTCCGAGTACCACGTGGCTCACCTGACCCTCGAACAGCAGCTCGACATCGCGCTGTACCTGAACTTCGACATGCTGGGTTCGCCCAACTTCGCCCGGTTCGTCTACGACGGTGACAACAGCGACGGGGTCGGTTCCGGGCCGGGACCGTTCGGCTCGGCACCGATCGAGCAGGTCCTCGCCGGCTACCTGGACAGCCGCGGCCTACCGCATGAGGGCACCGACTTCGACGGTCGGTCGGACTACGGACCGTTCATCGCGGTGGGCATCCCGTCCGGCGGCCTCTTCACCGGCGCCGAGGAGCGCAAGACGACCGACCAGGCAGCCCGCTACGGCGGTACCGCCGGGCAGCCCTTCGACTCCTGTTACCACCGGGCATGCGACACCCTCGGTAACGTCAACCGTGCGGTGCTCGATCAGAACGCGGACGCGGTGGCCTGG
This sequence comes from Micromonosporaceae bacterium, assembly GCA_032160285.1. Taxonomy (GTDB): domain Bacteria; phylum Actinomycetota; class Actinomycetes; order Mycobacteriales; family Micromonosporaceae; genus Planosporangium. Next base: position 3,129 of record JAVHWE010000456.1, read on the forward strand.
GCGACCGGCCTCTTCGCCGTCGACACCTCGTCGATCAACGGCAACGCCCTCGCCCGCCGGCAACGGGTCGAAGCCGCCCGGGTCGCCGCCGCCCGGGCCGTGGCCGCCGGGTTTCCAGCCGCGCGGACCGCGGTGGACGGCGCCACCGCCGGTACCGCCCTGCCGGTGCGCTGATCTGACCAAACCATCGTGCGGTACCCTCGGCCGGCTCCCCGTGGGCCGGCCGAGCGCCACGTCGTGGCCGCACCGGCACAATCACCGAAACATGTTCACGTCGCTCGGATTCGGGTACGGGTAGCCGAACGGTTCTCAGGCCGGACCGCCAGCCAGATCGCAGGGGCCGCCCGGCCGGACCGGCGACAGGCGGAACACATCGACCGCCGCCGGTGTTCGGTACACGAAGCACCGAGTTGGGAGTGACATCGATGACCAAGCCGATCGATTACGACGCACCACGCCGTCCCGCCGTCGAGTTGGACGAGGACAGCCTTGACGAGCTCAAATCCAGGGGTGCTGTCGCCCAGTCACCCACCGTGGACGTGGACGAGGCGGAAGCCCTGGAGGGCTTCGAACTTCCCGGCGCCGACCTGTCCGGCGAGGAACTGACCGTGACGGTGGTGCCCATGCTGTCGGACGAGTTCCGCTGCTCGCGGTGCTTCCTGGTGCACCACCGCAGCCAACGCGTCGACGGGCCGGACGGCCCCGGCATCTGCCGGGACTGCGCTTGACACCGCTCAGCGGTAGTGCCGCGACCAGCTGTAGTGCCGCGACCAGCGGTGCGACCGGAATGACCCGGCGACGCACCCGGTGTGACGGCCCGTCGGGGTGACGTAACTCCCCCAGCCGGGCCGTCGCCAAGGATTGCACCGCGACGTACCCCGAGATACGTTGCGGCCGTGATCACGCTCCACCCGGACGATCAGCACCAGCGCGCGGTGGCGGCGCTCCGCCGCTCCTACGCCGCGGTCCCCGCGTCCAGTCCGGTCCGGCTGGCGAAGCGGACGTCGAATCTGTTCCGCCCCCGCGCCGCCGTCGGCGCCGCCGGGCTGGACGTCAGCGGGCTGGGCGGCGTCCTCGCGATCGACCCGGACGCGCGGACAGCCGAGGTGCAGGGTATGTGCACGTACGAGCGGCTCGTCGCGGCGACCCTGGCCCACGGCCTGATGCCGCTGGTGGTACCGCAACTGCGCACCATCACGCTGGGCGGCGCGGTCAGCGGGCTCGGGATCGAGTCGACCTCGTTCCGGCACGGCCTGCCGCACGAGTCGGTGGTCGAGATGGACATCCTCACCGGCTCCGGTGACCTGGTCACCGCACGGCCCGACGGCGAGAACGCGGACCTGTACACCGCCTTTCCCAATTCACAGGGCAGCCTCGGCTACGCCACCCGGCTACGGATCGAACTCCAGCCGATCGCCGCCCGGGTCGCCCTGCGCAATGTCGCATTCACCGATCTGGACGTGTTGATCGCGGCGGTCACCGAGGTGACGGCGACCGGAATGTGGCAGGGCCGGACCGTGGACGCGATGGACGGCGTCGTGTTCGGCCCGACCGAGGGCTACCTGGTGCTCGCGGCCCTGGACCCGGCGACGGTGGACCCGGCGGAAAGTGCCAGCGACTACACCGGCCAGGCCATCTACTACCGGTCGATTCCCGATCGTCGCAGCGACGTCCTCACCGGACACGACTACCTGTGGCGGTGGGACACCGACTGGTTCTGGTGCTCCCGGGCGTTCGGGGTGCAGAACCGGTACCTCCGGCGGGTGTGGCCGGCGCGGTACCGGCGCAGCGACGTGTACCACCGGCTGGTCGGCCTGGAAAACCGGTACCGGATCGCGGCGCGGGTGGACCGGTGGCGGGGCCTTCCCGAGCGGGAACGCGTGGTGCAGGACGTGGAGATCCCGATCGAGGCGACGGCGGGGTTTCTGCGCTGGTTCCTCGGGCACGTCCCGATGACCCCGATCTGGCTGTGCCCCCTGCGGCTGCGCGAACCCGACGGCCCCGGCTCGGCCCGGCGCTGGCCGCTGTACCCGCTGCAGCCAGGCCAGTCCTACGTCAACATCGGCTTCTGGGGTACCGTGCCGATCGGGCCGACCGCGCGCGACGGCGACGTCAACCGCGCCGTCGAGCGGGCGGTATCCGACGCGGGCGGCCACAAGTCGCTGTACTCGGACGCCTACTACGACCGGGAGACCTTCGACCACCTGTACGGCGGAGACATCTACCATACGGTCAAAGATCGATATGATCCCGACCACCGGCTGACCGACCTGTACACCAAGGTAGTGGGACGACGATGAGTATCACGAACCGGCAGCGCGCGACGCCGCCCCGACAAATCCGCCGCCACCCCGCCGGCGTACCCACCGTCGCGGATGTCGTCCGGGCGGTGACCGACGGTACGCCGGCGGTGCTCGTCACCGCGTACGACGGCAGTGCGGTCGGCCCCCGCGACGCCGGCATCTGCCTGCACGTGGCATCCGAACGCGGTCTGTCCTATCTGCTCACCGCACCGGGCGATCTCGGGATGGCCCGGGCGTACGTCACCGGCGACCTCGAGTTGCACGGGGTCCACCCCGGCGACCCGTACGAGGTCCTGCGCCTGCTCAAGGACACGCTGCGGCTGCGGCTGCCGGCACCGGCCGATGCGTTGGCGCTGGTGCGGGGCCTGGGCTGGGAGCGGCTGCGCCCGCCGCCGCCTCCGCCGCAGGAGGCGGTACCGATGTGGCGGCGGGCCGCGCGTGGCTTGCGCCACTCCCGCTACCGTGACCTCACCGCGATCCAGCACCACTACAACGTCTCGAACGCCTTCTACGAGCGGGTACTGGGGCCGTCGATGGCCTACACCTGTGCGGTGTACCGCGACCCCAAGGACAGCCTGGAGCAGGCCCAGGCGGCGAAGTACGAGCTGGTCGCGGCCAAACTGGCGCTGCGGCCCGGTGCGCGGCTGCTCGACGTCGGCTGCGGCTGGGGCGGCATGGTCCGCCACGCCGCCCGCGAGTACGGGGTCCGGGCGCTCGGCGTCACCCTGTCACGCGACCAGGCCGAGTGGGCACAGGCCGCGATCGAACGCGAAGGCCTCGGCGACCTCGCCGAGGTCCGGCACATGGACTACCGCGACGTACCGGTCCAGCACTTCGACGCGGTCAGTTCGATCGGGCTGACCGAGCACATCGGAGTCCGCAACTACCCCCGGTACTTCGCGGCGCTGCGCGACCGGCTCCGCCCCGGCGGCCGGCTACTCAACCACTGCATCACCCGGGCCGACAGCCGGATGCCCACCAAGCCCGGCCCGTTCATCGAACGGTACGTGTTCCCGGACGGGGAACTGGCCTCCCCCGGTCTGATCCTGACCAAGGCCCACGACTCGGGCCTCGAGGTCCAGCACGAGGAGAACCTCCGGGTCCACTACGCGCTGACCCTGGCGGCCTGGTGTCGCAACCTGGTTGAGAACTGGGACGAGTGTGTGGCCGAGGTCGGCCCGGGCACGTCCCGGGTATGGGGCCTGTACATGGCGGGCTCCCGGCTCGCGTTCGAGCGCAACCAGATCCAGCTGCACCAGATCCTGTCCACCCGGACCGGCGACGACGGCGACGCCGACTACCCGCTGCGTCCGGACTGGGCCCCGTAGCCGCCGTACTTTCTTCCGCCTACTGGCGATCTCGCGGCGATCTCGCGGCGCTTGAAGAGAGGACACGACGATGACAGACCCGGCCACCACCGAGCTCGTCATCACCCGGGTCTTCAACGCTCCCCGCGAACTCCTGTACCAGGCGTTCGTCGACCCAACCAGCTCGCGCAGTGGTCCGGTCCGGTCGGCTGGTCGGTATCCCGAGACACCGT
>JAVHWE010000489.1:0-3753 GCA_032160285.1 Micromonosporaceae bacterium
GACCGCCCACCGCGGGGAAAGTACCCGCTCGCGGCTGACGGGCCATCGGGCGAGAAGCACCCCACCTGCCGGCTGCGGCCCGGCCCCGGTTTGGGGCCGGCGACGGCGATGACGTAGTCTTACCGGCGGCGCTCATCGTGCGTCAGGTTCTCGCATGCCTCCCGTTGGGCGTCCAACCGGCCGGTCGGGCGGTGCGGGCCAGCCAGTCCAACCGGTTCAGCTACGACAGGAGTCCGCGTCCGATGTACGCGATCGTCAAGACCGGCGGTAAGCAGTACAAGGTCGCCGAGGGCGACGTGATCGAGGTCGAGAAGCTCGTCGGCGCGCCCGGCGACGAGATCAACCTGTCCGCGGTGCTCCTCGTCGACGGGGATGACCTGGTGACCGACGCGGCGACGCTCGCCAACGTCGCGGTGACCGGCGAGCTCGTCGCCCACACCAAGGGCCCGAAGATCCGCATCCACAAGTTCAAGAACAAGACCGGGTACCACAAGCGCCAGGGGCACCGCCAGCCGCTGACCCAGGTGAAGGTGACCGGCATCTCCTCCACCGGAAAGTAGGCGTCAGCGATGGCACACAAAAAGGGTGCGTCCAGCTCCCGGAACGGTCGCGACTCCGCGGCCCAGCGCCTGGGTGTCAAGCGTTACGGTGGCCAGCAGGTCAAGGCCGGCGAGATCATCCTTCGTCAGCGCGGGACCAAGTTCCACCCGGGTGACCTGGTCGGCAGGGGTGGAGACGACACGTTGTTCGCCCTGTCCGCCGGTGCGGTCACGTTCGGTACCAAGCGCGGCCGCAAGACCGTGAGCATCCTCCCCGCCGGGGACTGACGCACCAGCGTCCCCGCCGGGGACCGAGCCACCAGCGTCCCCGCCGGGGACCGAGGCACGCAGCACGAACCGGGCTGGCGAGCGCGATGCGCCGCCGGCCCGTTCTGCGTCTGTCGGGTGCGGGTCGGCCGGCCTAGCGCCCTGACACCCGGCATATCGCAAGACATGAGGAGAGCGAGTGGCCACCTTCGTCGATCGGGTCGTTCTGCATGTGCGGGCCGGTGACGGTGGGCACGGCTGCGCGTCGATCCACCGGGAAAAGTTCAAGCCGTTCGGGGGGCCCGACGGGGGTGACGGCGGGCACGGCGGCAGCGTCGTGCTGGTGGTCGACCCCGGCGTGCACACCCTGCTCGACTTCCACTTCCGGTCGCGGGTCAAGGCCGAGAACGGCAGGGGCGGCGCGGGTTCCGACCGCGACGGCGCCAACGGCGGTGACCTGGAGCTACGGGTACCCGATGGCACGGTCGTCGCCACCGCGGACGGTGAGGTGATCGCGGACCTCGTCGGCGGGGGCACCCGGGCGGTGATCGCCCGGGGTGGCCGGGGCGGTCGGGGAAACGCATCCCTGGCCAATTCCAAACGCCGCGCGCCCGGCTTCGCGGAGCTGGGCGAGCCCGGCGAGATGCGCGACATCGTGCTCGAGATCAAGAGCGTCGCCGATGTGGGGCTGGTCGGATTCCCCAGCGCCGGCAAGTCCTCGCTGATCTCGGTCCTGTCCGCGGCCCGGCCGAAGATCGCCGACTACCCGTTCACCACGCTGGTACCGAACCTCGGGGTGGTGCGCGTCGACGACCATACGTTCACCATCGCCGACGTGCCGGGGTTGATCCCGGGCGCGGCCAGCGGCAAGGGGCTCGGCCTGCGGTTTCTGCGCCATATCGAGCGGACCGCGGTGCTGCTGCACGTGGTGGACACGGCCACCATGGAGCCGGGTCGCGACCCGCTGAGCGACATCGACGCCCTTGAGGCGGAACTGGCGGCGTACGGCGGTCTCGCCGACCGTCCGCGCCTGGTCGCGCTCAACAAGGTGGACGTGCCCGAGGGCCGGGAGCTGGCCGAACTGGTCCGCTCCGACATCGAGGCGCGCGGTCTGCGGGTATTCGAGGTGAGCGCGGCGACCCACGAGGGGCTGCGTGAGCTGAGCTTCGCCCTGGCCGCCCTGGTTGAGCAGCGGCGGGCGGCCGCGCCGCCACCGGAGCGGACCCGGATCGTGATCCGGCCGGTGGCCGTCGACGACACCGGTTTCACCATCGAGAAGGGCACCGACGGCGTCTTCGTGGTCCGGGGACGGCCGGAGCGCTGGGCCAGGCAGACCAACTTCGACAACGACGAGGCGGTGGGCTACCTGGCCGACCGGCTTGCCCGGCTGGGCGTCGAGGATGCGCTGGCCAAGGCCGGGGCCGAGCCGGGCGTCGTGGTCCGGATCGGCACCCACGAGTTCGACTGGCAGCCCACGCTGTACGCCGGTGTGGAGTACGTGCCCGGCAACCGGGGCACCGACTACCGCATCGAGGGGCCGCCCGACCGGATGTCCGCGGACGAGCGCAAGGCCGCTCGAAAGGCCCGGCGGGTACGCGTCGAGGACGACGCGGCGGCGAACCCGGGGCAGCGGCACGAGGGATAACCGGCGGGGGACACCGGCTGGCTACCCCGCCACCCATGATCGTCCGGCCCGAGGCGGCGGCCGGAGGCCATCGGTTTGGACGAATCAGCCGGTTACATCGCGATCCCCGGGTACGGCGCGTACATATCGGACCCGCTGGGTCGATGCTTCGCGACGGCGGTGGGGACGATGCTGGTGAGTTCCGGGTAACCTCGTCGGTCTAAGCGACCGGGAGGTGATGTGGGTATCTTCGACCGGCTGCGACGACGCAGCGGGCCGGATCGGTTTGCCGGCGAGGTTCTCGCCGTGCTGCGTGCTGCCGGCATCACGGACGCCCACTACGACTCCGGGGAGTTCTCCGTCGAGTACCGTCGCCGCCCCGGCGCCCAGCCCGCCTGGCTCTACCTGCACAACCTGTACGCGGAGTGCCAGCGTGACCCGCGCCGCCGGGGCGAACGGATCGGCCGTTTCGTCGCCACCTTCACCCGCCTGCCCGAGTTGCCGGACAGCTGGGAATCCGCCCGGGACCGGCTCCGGCCGGTCGTGCGCAGCGCCACCTTCGCCCGTGGCGGAGAGACCGCCCGGCCGGCCCCGCTGCGCCGGCCCGCGTTCCCGTTCCTCGACGAGATGGTCGTCGTCGACCAGCCGACCTCGATGGCGTACGTGTCGGAGGCGACCTGCGCCGTGTGGGGAGTGACGGCCGAGGAGGTCTTCGCGGTGGCGCGGGCCAACCTGGCTGCCAACGCCGGTCTGCCGCCCGCCGACCAGCCCGGCGGCCGGGTGATGCTGCGCTTTGTCGACGACGGCGACGCGTACTGGGTCTCCCACATCCTGCTCGACGGCTGGCTGGCCACGCTCGCCGAGCATGTCGGCGGTACGCCGGTCGCGTTCGTGCCGGACGTGCGGTCACTCATCGTCGTCGACGCCGAACCGGAGCCGCTGCCAGAGCTGTTCGACCTGGTCGAGCGCCACTTCAGCGAGTCACCCCGGCCGCTGTCGCCGGCCGCGTACACCATCGACGGGACAGGCCGGGTGGTGCCGTTCGCGGTGCCGCCGACCCATTTCGCCGCGGGCGCGGTGCAGCGCTCGGCGCGGGTGCTGGCCGCGTCCGAGTACGGCGCGCAGCAGAACGTCCTGCGCGACGAGGTCGACGACTACATCGCCTCGTACGCGGTCTTCGGTACCGGCGAGGGCGGCACCTTCTCGGTGGCGGCGTGGACCCGGGGCACCCATGTCCTGCTGCCGCGGGTGGACTTCGTGGCCTTCAACGTCACCGCCACGAGCACGTTCTTCGTGCCGTGGGACGTCGTGATGGAGGCCGAC
>JAVHWE010000511.1:0-6490 GCA_032160285.1 Micromonosporaceae bacterium
TGACCTATGACAACGCCCGGCTGGCCCACGCGATGCTCGCCGGCGCGGCACACCTCGACGATCACGATCTCGCCGGCCGGGCCATCGAGGCACTCGACTGGTACGTCGGACATGTCGGCCTGTCGTCGGGGATGCTGCGCTGCGTCGGCAACCTGTGGCACCGCCGCGACGACGACCCCGCCGCGTGGGCCGACGACGGCGACGAACAGCCGATCGACGCCGCCGGCTGTACCGAGGCGCTGGTCCAGGCCTGGCGGTACACATCGGATCCGCGCTATGCCCGGCTCGCCGGCTGGGCCTTCTCCTGGTACCTCGGCCGAAACCGGCTCGGTGCCCGCCTATATGCCGATGGCACCGGGGGGTGCCATGATGGGTTGGCGGACGGCGGTCGCAATCCCAACCAGGGTGCGGAGTCGACGCTCGCGTACTACCAGGCGCTGTTGAGCCTGGCAAATGCTGGTCTGGCGAAGGTGCGCGAACGCCCGGCGGTAATGCCGGAACGGTCGGTGGTCATGGAAAGAACGCCAGTGGGATCGGTCAGTGCCGGAACCGCCACCAGAGGGGAGGTCGCGCCCCGGCCGCCCGCCACCGGCACCACCGACCTGCGCCCAGGCAAGCGCCTGCGGAAGACGGAGGGGCCCGCCGATGCGAGCTGACGGCGACCTGTTCACCCGGGCGGCGAACAACCCGTTGCTGACCGCCAATCAATGGCCCTATCCGATGAACAGCGTGTTCAACCCCGCCGCCGCGCTCTACCACGGCGAAACCGTCCTGGTCTGCCGGGTTGAGGACCGGCGCGGCGTCTCGCACCTGACCGTGGCGCGCAGTGCCGACGGTCGGACCGACTGGCGGGTGGACCCGAAGCCGCTGATCGCCGACGACCCGCAGGACGCCACGTCGTGCTGGGGCGTGGAGGACGCGCGGGTCACCTACATCGACGAGCTCGGCGGGTATGTGATCGCGTACACCAACTACGGGCCGGGCGGGCCGTGCGTGGCGCTGGCCATCACCGAGGATTTCCACAGTATCGAACCGTTCGGCGTGGTGATGCCGCCCGAGGACAAGAACGCATCCCTGTTCCCCCGGCGCATCGGCGACCATTTCGTGCTATTCCACCGGCCGGTATCGGTGATGAGCGCGCGCGCCGACGTGTGGCTGTCCCGGTCGAAGGATCTGCGGTCGTGGACCACCCCCGAGTCGGTCATGCAGTCGCGCAGCGGCTCCTGGTGGGACGCCACCCGGATCGGCATGGGGCCGCCGCCGCTGGAGACACCCGCCGGCTGGCTGGTCGTCTACCACGGGGTCAAGCAGATGGTGGCGACCTCGATCTACCGGGTCGGCCTGGTGCTGCTCGATCTGGAGGACCCGACCAAGGTGCTGCGGCGGACACCGTCCTGGGTGCTCGGCCCGGACGCCAGGTACGAACGGGTCGGCGACGTACCGAACGTGGTGTTCCCGACCGGACTGGTACACGATCCGGCGACCGACGAACTGCGCCTGTACTACGGTGCAGCCGACAGCTACGTCGCGATGGCCAGCGCCAACCGCACCGAGGTGCTCGACTACCTGCTGAGCCTGCCGCCGGAGCCGCCGCACCCGGTCGACCGGTAGGACCCCGGCCGACCGGTGGCACCGCGTCAGGTCGACAGCTTGCCGGGCTCCGTACCCTTGGTGATCGGCGCTCGGACCAGGTTGCCCCACTCGGTCCACGATCCGTCGTAGTTGCGCACGCGCGGATACCCGAGCAGGTGCGTCAACACGAACCAGGTATGCGACGACCTCTCGCCGATGCGGCAGTACGCGATGATGTCGTCGTCGCTGCGCAGGCCGAGTTCGTCGGCGTAGATGCGGCGCAGCGCGTCGGCCGGCTTGAACGACCCGTCGTCGTTGGCCGCCTGCTTCCACGGCTTGCTCAGCGCGCCGGGGATGTGTCCACCCCGGAGCGCGCCCTCCTGCGGGTAGTCGGGCATGTGCAGCAGTTCGCCGCTGTACTCGCCGGGTGAGCGGACGTCGACCAGCGGCCGCCCGGCGGTGATGTGCGTCAGTACCTCGTCGCGGAAGGCCCGGATCGGCGCGTCCTCGCGCGCCACGACCGGGTACTCCGACGGCGCCCGGTGCGGTACGTCGGTGACCAGTTTCCGGCCCTCGGCCGCCCACTTCTGCCGGCCACCGTCCAGGAGCCGGACATCGGGGTGGGAGTACAGGGAGAAGACCCAGAGCGCGTACGCCGCCCACCAGTTGAAGTTGTCACCGTAGAACACGATCGTGTCGTCGCGGCCGATGCCCTTGGCCCGGCACAGTCGCGCGAACCCCTCGGCGTCGAGGTAATCGCGGCTGACCTGGTCATTGAGTTCGGTGTGCCAGTCGACCTTGATGGCTGTCGGGATATGCCCGGTCTCGTAGAGCAGTACGTCCTCGTCGCTTTCCACCACGACGAGGTTCGCGTCGTCGAGGTGGTGGGCCAGCCATGTTGTGGTGACCAGGCGATCTGGATGTGCGTAGGATTGAAGTTCCGCTGCGGAATCCTGTGGTACGGCCATGGTTGCCACGCTAGTCCAGCGGCGTCAGCGCCGGCCGTTTGGCCGCGACAACGTCACCGGACGAGCGTCCGATGACCCGCCGTTTGACCCAGGGGGCAAGGTAGCGGGCCGCCCACCGCGCGTCTGCGACCCGCGCCGCCGGCCACGACGGCGGATCCGGCCTGGCCGCCGGCGCCAACCACGCCGAATCCGGCGCCTGCCCCAGTACGCGCAGGACCTGACCGGCGACCCGGCGGTGCCCGGCGGTCGACAGGTGCAGCCGGTCCACACTCCACATCAGACCGTTCGTCGCCAGTTCGGCGTCGGCCCACAGGTCGACCAGGTACGCGCCGTGCCGCTCGGCGATCGCCGCGACCGCGTCGTTGAGGATCCTCGCCCGCGGGCCGACGATCCGCCGACCGGGCAGCCGGCGGGTCAGATCCGCGGAGCGGAACACGAGTACGTCCGCTCCACACTCCCGCAGCAGCGCGATCGTCCGGTCGAACTGGCCGGCCAGCCGGTCGCCGTCAAAGTTGCGGCGCAGTATGTCGTTGCCGCCGGCCGCGAAGCTGACCAGACCGGGACGCATCGAGAGCGCCAGCGGCACCTGCTCCCGGACCGCCTCGCCGAGCAGCCGCCCCCGCACGGCAAGATTCGCGTACCGGAAGCGGCCGCCGCCCGCGCCGTCCAACCCGCCACCGGCCGCACCGCCCTCCGCCGCGGTGCACCCGGCTACAACGCCGTTCGCGGCGGCACCCTCCGCAGCGGCGGCTAGGGCGGTGGCGACAAGGTCGGCCCAGCCGCGGTAGCCGTGACCGCTGGGGGCGCGATCGTCCAGGCCCTCGGTAAAGCTGTCGCCCACCGCGACGAAACTGTTCCACGACACGTGGGTATCCTGCTCCGCTCCGCGACGCGCTGCCACTTCGTTTCGTCCCGTACACAAGCGACGGTTGCGGCGTCGGTACTTCCGTGATCAGGGCGGGCCGTAGGCTGCGGAGATGCTGCTGCGCCTGTCCCGGCTCTTCGTCCGTACGTTGCGCGAGGACCCGGTGGAGGCCGAGGTGGCCAGCCATCGGCTGCTGCTGCGGGCCGGGTACATCCGCCGGGTCGCGCCGGGCGGGCACGTCTGGCTGCCCCTGGGAAAGCTTGTGCTGGACCGGGTCACGGCCGTGGTGCGCGAGGAGATGGCCGCGATCGGGGCCCAGGAGGTCGCGTTCCCTTCCCTGCTGCCGGCAGCGCCGTACCGGGCCAGTGGCCGCTTCGACGAGTACGGGCCGGAACTGTTTCGGCTGCACGACCGGCGCGGTGCCGGGTACGTCCTGGGCCCGACCCACGAGGAGCTGTTCACGCTGCTGGTCAAGGAGCTGTACACGTCCTATCGCGACTATCCGGTGCTGCTGTACCAGATCGGCGTGAAGTACCGCGACGAGGCGCGCCCGCGCGCCGGCCTGCTGCGCGGGCGCGAGTTCCTGATGAAGGACGCGTACTCGTTCGACCTCGACGACGAGGGGCTGCGCCGCTCGTATGCGGCGCAGCGCCTGGCGTACACGAGGATTTTCGAGCGACTCGGCCTGGAGCACACCATCGTGACCGCCGCCGCCGGCGCGATGGGCGGCTCAGCCTGCGAGGAGTTCCAGGCGGTCGCGCCCGCCGGCGAGGACACCTTCGTGGCCTGCGACACCTGTGGGTACGCGGCGAATGTCGAGGCGGTGACCACGCGCGTGCCGGACTGCCCACGGACCGCCCACCCGCCGTCGGAGGTTTTCGACACGCCGGGTACGCCCACGATCGACTCGCTCGTGGATTACGCGAACCGGGTGACCGCCGGCGGGCGGACCGACTGGACGGCCGCCGACACCCTGAAGAACGTCGTGCTGCGGGTCGGCGGGTCGGTACTGATCATCGGCGTCCCCGGCGACCGGGAGGTCGACCTGAAGCGGGTCGAGGCGGCGCTGCACCCGCAGCCGGTGACGATGCTCGACGACTTCGGCGCCCACCCGGAGCTGGTGCGCGGTTACATCGGTCCGCAGGTCCTGTCCAAGCTGGGCATCCGGTACCTGGTCGACCCCCGGGTGGTGGCCGGTACCGGCTGGCTGACCGGCGCGAACGAGCCCGGTCGGCACGCCGTCAACGTGGTGTGCGGGCGTGACTTCACCCCCGACGCCACGATCGAGGCGGCCGAGGTACTCACCGGGGATCAATGCCCGGCCTGCGCCGACGGGTCACTCCGACGGCGGCGTGGCATCGAGATCGGCCACATCTTCCAGCTCGGTCGACGCTTCGCCGACGTGTTCAACCTCGACGCACTCGGCGCGGACGGTCAGCCGGCACGGATCACCATGGGCTCGTACGGCATCGGGTTGTCCCGGGCGGTGGCCGCGATCGCCGAACAGCACCACGACGAGCGGGGCCTGATCTGGCCGCCGTCGGTGGCGCCATGTCGGGTACACGTCGTCGCCGCCGGCCGGGCCGATCAGCCGGCCGCCGCCGAGCGGCTGGCGTGCGAGCTGGCCGCACACGGTATCGACGTGCTGCTCGACGATCGTCCGGGACTGTCGACCGGGGTCCGGTTCGCGGACGCCGACCTTCTCGGCATGCCGATTGTCGTGGTGGTCGGGCGGCGGCTGGCCGAGGGGTACGTGGAGCTGCGCTCCCGGGTCGACGGGTCGCGCTCGGAGGTACCGGTCGACCGGGTCGCGGCGCTGGTTGGCGCGCCGGCTGGTGGGTAACCATCCAGGTACGACGCCGCGACAACTGGAGGTCCGATGACGATGCAGACGGTACGGGAAGTGATGACGCCGCACGTCGTCACGCTGCCCAGCGAGACCACCCTGACCGACGCCGCCGTGACCATGCGCGAAGAGGACATCGGTGACATCGTGGTCTCCAACGATGACACGTTGACGGGGCTGATCACCGACCGCGACATCGTGGTGCGGGCGATCGCCGACCGTCGGGACCCGACGACCACGACCATCGGTGAGATCCTCACCGATTACGTCGTGACCGTGCATCCGGACGACTCCGTGCAGACCGCCGCGCTGCTGATGCGCGACAACGCGGTACGCCGGGTTGTCGTCTGTGGCGACGACAAGAAGCTGGTCGGCATCGTGTCGATCGGCGACCTCGCCGAGGAGATCGACCCCGAATCGGTACTCGGCGGAATCAGCAGGGCCGAACCCAACAACTGAACGCCTGGGATCCGGCGGTGGGCGTTATGGCCGCCCGCCGCCGGATTCGTTGCGACGAAGTCCGGATAGGCTCGGCGGGATGGACATGCCGACCCGACTGAACGAGATCGTCGAGGAGTTCGCCTCGGCGCCTCGGGACATCGTGCTGCAGATGATGTTGGAGTACGTCGACGCGGTGCCGCCGTTGCCGGCCGAGCTCGCCGGGCACGAGGGCATGGAGCAGGTACCGGAGTGCCAGACCCCGTTCTTCCTCCGCGCCGTCGTCGACTCCGACCGTCGGGTCACGCTGTGGTTCGATTGCCCGCCCGAGGCGCCGACGACCCGCGCCTTCGCCGGCATCCTGGCCGAGGGGTTGGCCGGGGCCACCGCCGACGAGGTCCTCGCCGTCCCCGGTGACCTGTACCAGCGGATGGGTCTGGCCAACGCGATCAGCCCGCTGCGGGTACGCGGTGGCGGCTCGATTCTGGCCCGGCTCCAGCGCCAGGTACGCCAACAGCTCTAACGCATGGTTTCACGTGCAACGGTATGTCTATCAATCGATGTACGTGTACCCGGGCGTCGCCTGGGGTACCCCGCCGGTATGAGCCAGGATCGAGCTGACAGTCGAGCCGCTGACCTGCTGCCGGAGGAGCGTGTCGCCGGCAGTGACGACCCACGGGCCCAGGCCGCGGCGATCCTCGCCGAGTCGGACGACCGGGAGGAGGATCCGGAGGCGACCGCCACCGAGCACCGGACGTCTGAGCAGACGGTCACCCCGCCCGTCCTACCGTAACCGCGAGC
>JAVHWE010000534.1:0-13346 GCA_032160285.1 Micromonosporaceae bacterium
GCCAACCGGATCAGCGAGGCGCTGCGCGGCACCGACACCGTGGCCCGGCTCTCCGGCGACGAGTTCGCGATCCTCATGCCGCACGCCGATGAGGCGGCTGCCACCGCGCTGGCCACCCGGATCCTCACCAGCGTGCACCGCAGCTTCCTGCTCGATGACGTCACCGTCGACGTCGAGGCCAGCATCGGCGCCGCGATCGCCCCGGCCCACGCCGACCGGACGTCGGCGCTGCTGCGCTGCGCGGACATCGCCATGTACGCCGCGAAGGACACCAAGGCCGGGGTGGTCGCCTACCGGCCCGAAATGCACACCCAGGACTCCACCCGCCTGCTGCTGCTCGGTGACCTGCGGCGCGCGCTGGACACCGACGACCAACTCGTCGTGTACTACCAGCCCAAGGTCAGCCTGCAACTCGGCGAGCTGTGCGGGGTCGAGGCCCTGGTCCGGTGGCAGCACCCCGTACGCGGCATGGTGCAACCCCTGGACTTCATCCCGATCGCCGAGACCACCGGGCTGATCAACCGCCTGACCCTCTACGTGCTGCGGCTGTCCGTCGCCCAGGCTCGTGTCTGGCTCGATTCCGGTTTCCCCATCCCGGTCGCGGTGAACCTTTCACCCCGCTGCCTGCTCGACACCGACCTGGTCCGCAACGTGATCGACCTGCTTCGGGAGCATGACCTACCCGCTCACCTGCTCCGGCTGGAGGTGACCGAATCCGCCGTGATGGCCAACCCCACCCTGGCCATGGCCACCCTCACCGAGCTCCACGACCTGGGTATCCGGCTGTCGATCGACGACTACGGCACCGGCTACTCGTCGATGGCCTACCTCAAGCGCCTGCCCGTTGACGAGCTGAAGGTGGACCGCACCTTCGTCCTCAACATGGACACCGACCACAACGACGCCGCCCTGGTCCGCGGAGCGATCGACCTCGGACACAACCTCGGCCTCACCGTCGTCGCCGAAGGCGTCGAAGGAAGCCGCCATGTCGCGGCCCTGCAGGACCTCGGCTGCGACATCGCGCAGGGCTACCATTACGCCCGCCCGATGCCCCCCGAGACGCTCACCGCCTGGATGCGGCAGAACAGCGCCGACACCCCGTATTCGCCGGCACACAGCGGAACGGTCTCCGAAACGGTGTAGCCGCACGTATTCAGTTCCCGATAGGCGCAGGTTACCCCCAAGATCGACGGGGTAGGCTGCACGGTGTGGACCCGAAGGGAGCCGCCTCGCCCCGTACCGCGGTCGTCTGGGCGGTGCTGGGCGCCGAGCTTGACCGGGCCGCCGATGCCGGCCGTCACAGCCTGAACGTGCTGGACGTCGGCGGTGGCACCGGCGGCGTCGCCGTGCCGCTCGCGGCGGCGGGCCACCAGGTCACCGTCGTCGACGCCAGCCCCGACGCACTCGCCGCGCTGATGCGACGCGCGGCCGAGGCAGGCGTCGCCGATCAGGTACGGGCGGTGCAGGGTGACGCCGACGCGCTCGCCGGTCTGATCGCGCCGGACAGCGCCGACCTCGTCCTGTGCCACAGCCTGCTGGAGGTGGTGGACGACCCGTCGAGCGCGATCAAGTCACTTGCCATGGCGGTGCGGCCGGGCGGGGCGGCGAGCGTGCTGGTGGCCAACCGGGTGGCGGCCGTCCTCGGCCGTGCGCTAGCCGGTCACTTCGACGGTGCCGCCCGGCTGCTGTCCGACGCCGACGGTGCCGGCGGGCGCGACACCCCGCGCCGGGTCTTCGATTGTGACGAGATCAGCGCCCTGCTGACCGGCGGTGGCCTCACGGTGGAACAGATCCACGGCGTACGGGTGGTCGCGGACCTGTTGACCGGTGCGGTCCTGGAGGGCCACGCCGACGACCTGCTCGCGTTCGAACTGGCCACCGCGGCCCGTCCGCCGTACCGGGACATCGCGACCCAGCTGCACCTTTTCGCCCGCCGACCGACCGGACGGTGAACGCCACACCGCCGTGGCCTCCGGTGGCTCCACCGGATTCCACCTCGGCTTCGCCGCTCGGACCGGTCCGACCGCGTTACGGCGGCGGCAGCCTCGCGGACGTCCTGCCCAGCGTATTCGCGGCCCTCGGTGTGCCCGTCACGCCGGACCCCCGCTTCGGCCTGCCCGCGATGTGGGACCCGCTCGGTCTGGGAGCCGGGTCGCTGGCCGGGGTCCGTCGGGTAGCCGTCCTGCTGGTCGACGGGCTCGGCCGACATCAGCTACCCCAGGCCGCGCCGTACGCGCCCGGTCTCGTCGAGTTCGCAGCCGGCGCGAATACGCGCACGCTCACCAGCGGTTTCCCGTCCACCACGCCGGTCAGTCTGGTGTCCGTCGGAACCGGTGTCGGGCCCGGCCGGCACGGCGTCGTCGGCTTCACGGTACGGGTGCCCGCGACCGGCCGGGTGCTCAACCACATCCGGTGGGGCAACGATCCGGATCCGGCGCAGTGGCAGCCGGTACCGACGCTGTTCGAGCGGGCGGCGGGGGCGGGCGTCCCGGTGACCGTGGTGAGCAGGGCCGAGTACGCCGGCAGCGGGCTCACCGTCGCGGCGTACCGGGGGGCGGGCTACCGCGCCGCCACCGGAGTGGATGCGCTGGTCGACGGCGTGACGGCCGCGCTGCGTGACCCGGGTGGGCTGGTCTTCGGGTACCATCCGGATCTTGATCATGCCGGGCACCGGCACGGGCTGACGTCGCCGGAGTGGGCGGCCGCCGCCGGCGACGTGGACCGGCTGGTGACCCGGCTGGCCGACGAGCTGCCGGCGGACGCCGCCCTGCTGGTTACCGCCGACCACGGGATGCTCGACGCGCAGCCCGAGGGTCGGATCGATATCGACGACGATCCGCGGCTGAGCGCCGGCGTCGAGGTCGTCGCCGGCGAACTTCGGGTGCGGTACCTGCACACCGTCCCCGGCGCCCGCGACGACGTGCTCGCCACGTGGCGGGCCGTGCTGGGCGACGACGCCTGGGTGGCGTCGCGGGAGGAGGCCGTGGCCGCCGGCTGGTACGGCCCGGTACCCGCGGCACACCGGTACCGGATCGGTGACGTGGTGGTGGCGTGCCTGCGGCGGCAGGTCGTGGTGGCGAGCCGATCGGAGCCGGCGTTCGTCGCCGGGATGGTGGGCGTCCACGGCTCGTGCACGGCGGCGGAGATGGAAATTCCGTTGATCATCGTACGGGGCGGCTGAGTCCGTACCGGGGCGAGGACCGGGCTTGTCGTACCGCGCGGTTAGGGTCCGGGGGTGGGACGCAGCCAGGCGGTGCCGCGCGGCGACGGGCCGGGGGATTTCGGCCCCGACGCCGACGATGCGGGCTGCCCGATGCTGCACGTCGACATGGACGCGTTCTACGCCTCGGTGGAGGTCCGGCGACGGCCGGAGCTGCGGGGGCTGCCGGTGGTGGTGGGGGGCGCCGGGCCACGTGGTGTCGTCTCGTCCGCCAGTTACGAGGCCCGCAAGTACGGGGTGCGCAGCGCGATGCCGGGCGCGCGGGCGAAACGGTTGTGTCCGCACGCGGTGTTCCTGCCGCCCGACTTCACCGAGTACACCGCCGCCTCCCGGGCCGTGATGGCGATCTTCCGGGACATGACGCCGCTGGTCGAGCCGCTGTCGATGGACGAGGCGTTTCTGGACGTGTCCGGCGCCGGACGGTTGCTCGGGCGTCCGGTCGCGATCGCCACGGAGATCCGTCGACGGGTCGCGCACGAACAGCGACTGATCTGTTCGGTCGGTGTCGCGCCGACCAAGTTCATGGCCAAGCTGGCGTCCACCCGGGTCAAGCCGGACGGGCTTGCGGTGGTGCCGGTCGGGCGCGTCCTCGACTACCTGCATCCGCTGCCGGTCGAGGCGTTGTGGGGGGTGGGCGAGCGCAGCGCCGAGACGCTCCGGCGGCTCGGCCTGACCACGGTCGGCGACCTCGCCCAGGTACCGGTCGCCACCCTGCGCTCCGCGCTCGGAGTGGCCGCCGCGGCGCACCTGCACGAGCTGGCCTGGGGCCGCGACCCGAGGCCGGTGGTCGCCGAACACGTGGAGAAGTCGATCGGCGCGGAGACGACATTCGACGTGGACGTCACCGACCCGGACGCGATCCGTCGGACGCTGCTCGGGCTGGCCGGTAAGGTCGCCGGCCGGTCCCGGGCGGCCGGCCAGCTCGGCCGGACGGTGGTGCTCAAGGTACGGCTGGCCGATTTTCAGACCGTCAGCCGGTCGCGCACCCTGCCGATGGCGACCGATGTCACCCGGGAGATCTTCGAGACGGCCTGGTCGCTGTTCGAGGCGCTCCGCCCGGGCGACCCCGTCCGGTTGATCGGCGTCCGGCTCACCGGTCTGGCACCGGTCCTGGAGGCTCCCCGGCAGCTCACTCTCGGTGAGCGCGACCATGGCTGGCGGGAGGCCGAACGGGCCGCCGACGTGGCGACGGCGCGCTTCGGGCGGGGCGCGGTGGGCCCCGCGAGCCTGCTTGGAAGGGCCGAGCCGCGACCGTCGGGCCGTCGAGACCGGTCGGTATGATGCGACACACCCACCTTCGGGGCTGCCCAGCTCATTGATCGGGGAAAAACAGTACGCTTGGACGGTCGACCGGCTTTCCGACCCGCTAACGCGCTCGTAAACTTGCGACTAAGCAGCCGGCCGGCTGTCACGGTCTGTCGATCCATGTGGATCGACCCTCGATGACCGGGGAGGAGTACCGTGCCGCTCTCGGAACACGAGCAGCGGCTGTTCGAGCAGATCGAGCGGTCGCTTGCCGAGGACCCGAAATTCGCCTCGGCGGTGCGCGCCACCGACCCGCGCTTCCACGCGCGTCGTCGGATAGTGATTGCTGCCGTCCTACTGTTGTTCGGCATCGGGATCCTGATCTACGGCGCGTTCAGCAAGACCATCCCGCTCGGCGTCGCCGGGTTCGTGGTGATGCTCGGTTCGGCGGTCTTCGCGATGCAGTCCTACCGTCAGGGGCAGAACAAGGACCTGCGGGCGGTCGGCGGCACCGCGAGCCGACGGACCAGGCAGCGTCGTACGTCCCTGGTCGACCGGCTGGAAGAGCGATGGCGTCGACGCCCCGAGGACAACGCCTGACCTGAACGACTTCAGAAACGTGACGGGGGGACCCGGGGTGGCCACAGGTCGCCCGGGTCCCCCCGTCACGTACCGGACGGTGTCACTGGTGGCCCGGTCGGATCAGCAGCCGGCGCAGGTTGACCACGCGCGCGACGGCGTCGCGCCGTCGGGTCGCGATGTCGGCGACCCGGTCGGACCATTCCGACACCGCCGTCCGCCAGCGGTCGATGACCGAGGCCGGCAGCATGATCGCGCCCATCCGGGTTCGCCACGACACCCGCTCGATGATCGCGGCCCGTACCGTCCTCAGCGAGGCGGCAAGGTCGTCGCCGGGCAGGGGTGTCCGCGCGTACCGGGCACGCTCTTCGGCCTGCCCGAGCAGCCGGGCCGCCGCCGCCGGCCGCTCGGCGAGTACCGACCCCGTCACCAGGCGCTCCGAGAGGGTGCGTGGGGTGGCGGCCGCGTCCACCGGCAGCCGATGGTCGACCATCGTGTCGACAAGTTCGTCCCACGCCGCGTGTGCCCGCGCCCGGGCGAGATCGACCTCGCCGTCGTCGGTCACGACCAGATCTGGTGGGCCGGCGGCCACCGCCGCCACCACCCGGGGTGGTCGGGTCATCCGCTCCGGCCGCCGCCGACGACGCAGCCGACCCCGCCACAACGCGGGTGCCAGGAGCAGTCCCACCAGCACGGCCAGGCCACCGAGGCCCACCGCCGGCAACTTCGACCCCGAACCGGCCGTCGACGCGGCCGAGCTGTCCTGGCCGAGGCGGTCTTCGTGCGGTCCGGCGCCCGCCGCGGCCGAGCCGCTGGCACCGGGCGCGCCCGGGCGGGGCACGTCGTCGACCCCGGTGGTGGCGCCCGGGTCACCCGCACGCCGGTTGGGGTCGGGCGCCCACGCCGAGTCGACGCCGGCGACGAACGCCGCGGGCGTCGCGTCGAACGGCACCCAGCCGTACCGGTCGAAGTAGACCTCGGTCCAGGCGTGCAGGTTGCGGTTGGTGAGCGTCCAGGTGGTACCGGACTTGTTGGTGCCCCGGCTGAAGCCGAAGGCGACCCGCGCCGGGATGCCGGCGGCGCGGACCAGCCAGGCCATCGCGGCCGAGTACTGCTCGCAG
Source organism: Micromonosporaceae bacterium (assembly GCA_032160285.1). Taxonomy (GTDB): domain Bacteria; phylum Actinomycetota; class Actinomycetes; order Mycobacteriales; family Micromonosporaceae; genus Planosporangium. Next base: position 6,166 of record JAVHWE010000534.1, read on the forward strand.
AAGCCCTGCTTGTTGTCGAGGAAGTCGACGATGGCGCTGCCGCTGGTCCCGCTCTTGGTCTGCAGGCTGTACTGGAAGCCGTTCGCGGCCGAGAACGAACTGTGGATCGCCCGCACCTTGTCGTACGGCGTCGTCTTGCCGGCGATGATCGTCGCCAGTTTCTTCTCGACCTCGGCGACCTTGGGCACGGAGGTGTACCGGCGTTGGACCGGGTCGTCGGCGGGCAGTTGTCGGGCCGTACGGAGCGCCTCCGGGTTGTAGTCCAGGCGCACGTAGTCGAAGCCGTACCGCTTCTTGTCGGAGTTGCCCCGACGCGAGTAGACCAGCCCGTCCGGGCGATCGTAGAGCCAGGACGAATCGAGTTTGTCGGTCCTGGTCGGCTGCTGATAGACCGGTACCGATGGCATGGTCAGTGACAGGACCTGTACCTGCGCCTTGTACGCGTGGGCGGTGACGCCGCTGAGTGCCGCGGCGGTCGGCGGCGGGAGGCCGGCGTTGGCCGACTGGCCGCCGGTCGGCGTGCGGTTGCGGAACCCGGCCGGGGTCAGCTCGTCGGCCACCCCGAACTTCAGGTAGTACGGGCTGGGTTCGTTGGTCTGTACCTTGACCATGTCGAATGTCCGGTTCGTGTTCAGCTGCCCGGAGAGCATCGCGAACATGTCGACCGACGAGCCGGTACCGTTGCCGCCGCCCGGACCGTTGCCGCCGCCCCCGGCCGCGCCGAACTTGTCCAGCAGTCCGGTGTTGCTGCCCGGGAGGATCACCGGGAGCACGATAGCCAGCACCACCCCGACCAGGGCGAGCCGACGGCCGGCCGCGGCCAGCGGAGAAGGCTCCCACAGATCGACGTCGCGGCCGTCGCCGGTGAACCGGCGGCCGAACCGGCGGATCCGGTCCACGTTGTCGGTGACCAGCAGCCAGAGGAAGCCGGCCGCACCGGCGGCGAAGGGCACGAAGCTGACGCTGTCCTGGTGCACCGCGACCGGTACCGAGTAGATCGCCAGCATTGGCAGGCCGGCCAGGGCCGGCCGGCGGAGCACGACGGCGAAGATGTCGACGACGATCGCGACGCCGCCGATACCGAGGGTGGACAGGAAGAGCAGGCCCTGCCGATCCTCGACCGGTATGCCGAGGTTGCGCATGTCTTCGCCGGCGCTGACCAGCAGGGAGTTGAAGTGGCTGATCGTTGCCGAGCTCGGCAGCAGGCCGGCCAGCTCGTGACCGCTGCGGAAGATCCAGGTGAGCACCACCAGGTAGGTGGTGACCATCGCGGCCGTCGGCACCCAGGCGGGCGCCCGGAAGCTCCGTACGAGCAGCGCGACGCCGGTGATCGCGGCGACCACCAGCACCGCGTCGACCAGCCACGACCAGGTCGCGAAGACGGTCGACAGCGGTAGCACGGCGAGCAGGGTCGCCCCGGCGGCGACGAGCGTGACATGACGGCGCTGGTTCACGGCAGCCCCCCGGAGACAGTCTCGGCCATCGCGGCGCGGTACGCGAAGCCCTGCGTGGTGCGGGCGGTCTGGGGCCACAGCACCGGCAGCCGGGAGCCGTGGCTGACCGGTACCACCCGCCAGCCGGCGCGCAGCATGGCGAGCGCCGCCGCCTCGTGCCGGCGGGTCGCCTCGTCGCGGGCCGCGGCCGGCAGGTTGAGCCAGGTCGTGGTGTCGACGAACAGGGCCACGCAGGTCGCGGCGTTGGTCCGCAACGCGGCGAGCAGCTCCGCCTCGGCCGGTGACAACAGGCCGAACAGGCCGATCATCAGACCGCCGTTCGAGCGGCGTCGCACCTGGTCGACCAGGTGGCCGATGTTGCCGCGCTGGGACAGCTCGACATCGGCCAGGTGGTCGAGGACGGCACCCTCCCCGTCGGCTTCGGTGGCGGCCACGTCGATACCGGCGTCGGTGACCAGACGCAGCTTGTAGCCGGCGTGCCGCAGGTGCAGCGCGATGCTGGCGGCGGCCGACACGGTCCACTCGAAGCTCGCGGTCGGACCCTCGCCGCGGTGGGCCACCGCCCGGGTATCGAGGATGACTGTCGCGCGGCTCTCCCACGGCTGTTCCTCGCGGCGAACCATCAGCTCGCCGACCCGCGCGGTGGACCTCCAGTGCACCCGCCGCAGGTCGTCACCGTTGCGGTACTCGCGGGTGGCGGCGTCGTCCTCACCGTGGACGGCGACGGAACGGGCCCGGCTGTCGCCGGTACCGGCATATTCGCCGGCGAGCCGGATCGTGGGGAGGTCCACGACCTGGGGGATCACGGTGAGCTGGTCGACGGCGGCGAACGCACGGGACAGCTCGCACAGCCCGAACGGGTCGGTCAACCGGACCACCAGCGGACCGACCTCGTACCGTCCACGCACGTCGGCGCGCACGCTGTACGCCACCGAGCTGGCCTGATGGGCGGCGAGCCGCTCCAGTACCAGCCTGGGCCGGGTGCCCAGGGCGTACGGCAGCCGGTCCTCCAGCAGCATGGTGCCGGTCGGCAGGCGGGACAGGTTCTGCAGGCGCAGCACGACCCGGGCGGTACTGCCCGCCTGCGCCCGGTGCGGGTCGAGGGTACGGGTGCAGGCCAGCTTGTAGCGGGTCCGGCCGACGTACCCGGCGGCCAGCACCGGCAGGACGGCCAGCAGGACCGCGACCCGCAGCAGGTCCTTCTCGCCGAGGATGAGCGCGGCGACCGCCGCCGCCAGCGCCGCGGCGAGGAAACAGCGGCCACGCGTGGTCAAACCGCGCAGCGCCTCGCGCACCTCATCGCCTCCGCGGGTCGTAGTGGTTGGCCCGGGTATCCGGGCGGGGGGTGTAGCCGGGTTGCGGCCGCTCGTGGGGGATCGGTAGCCGGTGTACCAATTCTGCCACCACCGCGTCGGTGGTGCGCCGGGACAGTTGCGCCTCGGCCGTCGGGATGATGCGGTGGGCCATCACCGGTACGGCGAGCGCCTGCAGGTCGTCGGGCAGGACGTAGTCACGCCCCTCCAGCGCGGCCACCGCCCGGGCGGTGCGCAGCAGGTGGAGGGTGGCCCGCGGCGAGGCGCCCAGCCGGAGGTCCGGGGATTCGCGGGTGGCATTGACCAGGGTGACCGCGTAGTGCTTCACCGCGTCCGCGGCGTGCACCTGGCGGACGGTCGCGATCAGTCGACGCATCGTGGCGGCGTCGGAGACCGGCAACAGGGCCAGCACCGGGTCGTCGGCGCCGTGGGCGTCGAGCATCGCCAACTCGGCGGCGGTGTCCGGATACCCCATCGCGATCCGGGCGGTGAACCGGTCGCGCTGGGCCTCCGGCAGCGGATACGTGCCTTCCATCTCGATCGGGTTCTGGGTGGCGACCACCATGAACGGCATGTCCAGCGGGTACGTCACGCCGTCGACGGTGACCTGCCGCTCCTCCATGCACTCCAGCAGCGCGGACTGGGTCTTCGGCGAGGCCCGGTTGATCTCGTCGCCGACCACGATGTTGGCGAACACCGCGCCCGGCTTGAACTCGAAGTCGCGCGATTCCTGGTTGAACACGCTGACCCCGGTGACGTCGCTGGGCAGCAGGTCCGGCGTGAACTGGATGCGCCGTACCGTACAGTCGATCGACCGGGCCAGGGCCTTGGCCAGCTTGGTCTTGCCGACGCCGGGCACGTCCTCGATGAGAAGGTGCCCCTCGGCGAGCATCACCGCGAGCGCGAGCCGGACGGTGGCGGTCTTGCCCTCGATGACCCGTTCGATGTTCGCGACGATGGCCTCGGTCACCGCTCGGAACTCGATCGGCGGCAATGGCCTGCCGAGATCCTCCTGCATCCGCTGGGTCGTCACGGGCCTCCTCCTATAGGTGCGCGGTGCGGGTCGTCGCTGGACACGACGGCCGTACGACCAGTGCGGGAGGCCCGGACCCTGCCCACCGCTGAACCACCCACATCGTCAGGCTAACCGGCGTACGCGGGCACTCGGGTAGCGGTTCATCGCGGGATGCTAACAGTACCCCGTTTTGCAACAGCGCCTCACGTCTGGGAACCCGCTGCCCGGGCTGGATCGAGACCGCTGGAATCCCCGGTCCCGGCCAGGCCCCGCCCTGGTGGAGGGCAGATCGACGGCCGGCGCGGTCCGGCCGGTCTGACGCGACGGCCCGGTCCGGCACCGGTGTCGCCGGTGGGGGTGCCCGGAGAACGGGGCAGCCTGAGTGCCGGCAGCCGGCGGACCCGGGTCGGGGGTACACTCACGCCTATGACGCGACGGATTCGACTTCTCCGCGGGCCGTGCTGACCGTTCGACGGTGATCAGCACGGCGACCCCTCCGGCGTGAGGGGTTTTTTCATGCCTGGAATGCTTGCGCGTACAGCTGAGTAGGTGGAGAAGACGATGAGTGAGGCAACGGACACCATGGCGGTCGAGCCGGCGAGCGGTGCGGGCGACGTGCCACCGTTCCGGTACACCGCCGCGATGGCCAACGAGATCGAGGCCCGCTGGCAGGACTTCTGGGCCGACAACGGGACGTTCCACTCGCCCAACCCGAGCGGTCCGCTGGCCGACCCGGGCCACCCGCGGTACGGCGCCGAGAAGCTGTACGTGCTGGACATGTTCCCGTACCCGTCCGGGGCCGGCCTGCACGTCGGGCACCCGCTGGGCTACATCGGCACCGACTCGTACGCCCGCTACCAGCGGATGGTCGGCCGCAACGTGCTGCACACGATGGGCTTCGACGCGTTCGGCCTGCCGGCCGAGCAGTACGCGGTGCAGACCGGCCAGCATCCCCGCGCCACCACCGAGGCCAACATCGAACGGTACCGGTCGCAGCTGCGTCGGCTGGGCCTGGCGCACGACGACCGCCGCAGCGTGGCCACCATCGACGTCGGGTTCTACCGGTGGACACAGTGGATCTTCCTGCAGGTCTTCAACTCCTGGTACGACACCGACGCCAACCGGGCCCGACCGATCGCGGACCTGATCGCCGCGTACGCCGACGGCAGCCGACCGACGCCGGACGGCCGCCGGTGGGCCGACCTGTCCGAGATCGAGCGCCGGACGATCATCGATGACCACCGGCTGGCCTACGTTGCCGAGGCTCCGGTCAACTGGTGTCCCGGCCTGGGTACCGCGCTGGCCGACGCGGAGGTCACCGCCGACGGGCGCAGCGAGCGGGGCAACTTCCCGGTGTTCAAGCGGCACCTGCGGCAGTGGATGATGCGCATCACCGCCTACGCCGACCGGCTGCTGGCCGACCTGGACCGGCTGGACTGGCCGGAGAAGGTCCGGACCATGCAGCGCAACTGGATCGGGCGGTCGGTCGGCGCGCACGTCGACTTCGCGTTCGACGGCGGGACGATCCGGGTCTTCACCACCCGCCCGGACACCCTGTTCGGCGCGACGTACCTGGTCCTGGCGCCCGAGCACGCGGCGGTGGACGCGCTGGTCGCGGCGGCGTGGCCGGCCGGGACGGTAGCTGCGTGGACCGGCGGGCACGCGACCCCGGTCGAGGCGGTGGCCTCCTACCGGCGGTTCGCGGCGGGCAAGAGCGACGTGGAGCGACAGTCCGACGCGAAGGAGAAGACCGGCGTCTTCATCGGCGCGTACGCCACCAATCCGGTCACCGGCGCCGGCATTCCGGTGTTCATCGCCGACTACGTGCTGGCCGGCTACGGTACCGGCGCGATCATGGGGGTACCAGGCCAGGACGAGCGGGACTGGGAGTTCGCCGAGGTCTTCGAGCTGCCGATCATCCGTACCGTGCGGCCGCCGGCCGACTTCGCCGGTCGCGCGTACACCGGCGACGGACCGGCGATCAACTCGGCGTTCCTGGACGGACTGGGTATCGCCGACGCGAAGGCGAAGATCAGCGAGTGGCTGACCGCCGAGGGCCACGGGACCGACGCCATCACGTACCGGCTGCGCGACTGGCTGTTCAGCCGCCAACGGTACTGGGGGGAGCCGTTCCCCATCGTCTACGACGACACCGGCCTGCCGATCGCGCTGCCCGAGTCGATGCTGCCGGTCGAGCTGCCCGAGATCGACGACTTCTCGCCACGTACCTTCGCGCCCGACGACGCCGCGAGCAACCCGGAGACGCCGCTGTCGCGGGCCACCGACTGGGTACAGGTCACGCTGGACCTGGGCGACGGGCCGAAGCGGTACACCCGTGAGACCAACACGATGCCGAACTGGGCCGGCTCGTGCTGGTACGAGCTGCGCTACCTGGACCCCGACGACGACAAGGCGTTCGTCGATCCGGACAGCGAGCGGTACTGGATGGGCCCGCGCCGCCCCGGCGACGTCGGCGGGGTAGACCTGTACGTCGGCGGGGTCGAGCACGCGGTGCTGCACCTGCTGTATGCCCGGTTCTGGCACAAGGTCCTGTTCGATCTGGGCCACGTGTCCAGCGAGGAGCCGTACCGGCAGCTGTACAACCAGGGCTACATCCAGGCGTACGCCTACACCGACGCGCGCGGCGTCTACGTGCCGGCCGACGAGGTCGTCGAGTCGGCCCAGGGCGGCTACCGGTACCGCGACCAGCCGGTCACCCGCGAATACGGCAAGATGGGCAAATCGCTGCGTAACGTGGTCACGCCGGAGGACATGTGCTCCGCGTACGGGGCCGACACCTTCCGGGTGTACGAGATGTCGATGGGGCCGCTGGACGTGTCCCGGCCCTGGGACACCCGCGCCGTGGTTGGCTCGCAGCGGTTCCTGCAGCGACTGTGGCGGCTGGTCGTGGACGAGAACACCGGTCAGACCCGGGTGGTCGACTCACCGGCTGACGACGAGAGCCGCCGGCTGCTGCACCGGGTCATCGACGGCGTCCGTACCGACATGGACGGCATCCGGATGAACACGGCCATCGCCAAGCTGATCGAGCTGACCAACCGGGCGACCGTGGTGTCGACGGTCGGTACCCCGCGCGAGATCGCGGAGCCGCTGGTGCTGATGACCGCTCCGTTCGCGCCGCACCTGGCCGAGGAGCTGTGGCACCGGCTGGGGCACGACGAGACGATCACGTACGCGTCGTTCCCGGTGGCCGACCCCGCCCTGCTGGTGGACGCCACGGTCACCTACCCGGTACAGGTCAACGGCAAGGTACGCGGACGGGTCGAGGTGGCCGCGGACGCGGCGGAGGAGACCGTACGGGCGGCCGCGCTGGCCGAGGTGGCCGATCACCTGGGAGACCGGGAGCCACGCAAGGTCATCGTGGTGGCCGGCCGGATG
>JAVHWE010000593.1:0-7307 GCA_032160285.1 Micromonosporaceae bacterium
GCGGTGTCGACGTCGCCGACGAGCTGACCGTCGTCGGTGGGGTTGGTACCCACGTCGATCACCACCGCACCCGGCTTCACGTGGTCGGCGCCGAGCATGCGGGCCCGGCCGATGGCGGCGACCAGCACGTCGGCCCGTCGGGTGTGGGCGGCCAGGTCACGGGTACGGGAATGACACACCGTGACGGTGGCGTGCTCCGCGAGCAGCAGCAGCGCGGCCGGCTTGCCGACCACGTTGCTCCGCCCGACCATCACCAGGTCCGCGCCGACGAGCGGCACCGCCGACCGGTGCAGGATTTCCACCACCGCCTGGGCGGTGGCCGGCGCGAACGCGGGCAGCCCCGCGGCGAGCCGGCCCAGGCTCTCCGGGTTCGCCCCGTCGACGTCCTTGTCCACCGCGATGTGCTGACCGACCTCGTCGAGGGTGACCCCCTTGGGCAGCGGCGTCTGGCAGATGACGCCGTGAACGGACGGATCGGCCGACAGGCTGTCCAGCCGGGCCGCCAGGTCCGCGCCGGTCGGTTCGGTGCTCGCCGCGTCGTACAGGTCGATTTCGCGGATCTCGATGTCGACCTTCGCGGCGGTCCGGGCGATGGACCGCACGTACCACGCGGTCGCCTCGTCGTCGGTGGGTACCACGATGGCCAAGGTCGGCGTGGTACCGGCCGCCCGCAGTGCCGTGACGTCGGCGTGTACCGCGTCCAGTACGGCCCTGGCGATCGCGCGACCGTCGATGAGCGTCACCGGACCAGCCCCTTGCGGACCGTGGCGACCAGGGCGTCGGCCCGATCGCCGTCTCGGCCGGCGGCGGCCACGACGGTACCGAGGCGGGCACGTTCGGCCTCATCCTTGATCGCGTACATGTTGATTTCGATGTTGATGACGGCGGCGTCCAGTGCGGCGCGCACGGCGGCGGCGGCGACCGCCACGTCCGACAGGACATTGACGTTGGCGCCCGGCCGGATCAGCTCCGCCAGGTCGAGCACCGTGGACGCCGCCTCGGCGGTGCGGCGGGGCACCTCGGCGGCGCCGAGCAGAGCCCGCTGGATCGCGGCGGTACGGGCCGCCTTCTCATCGTCGGTCGTCTTCGGCAGCCGGTACGCGTCGGTCACCGCGGTGAACGCGCGTGCGTCGTCGGCGGCCAGCCGGACGGCGAGCCTGCGCTGCTCCCCGGCGCGGGTACGGGCGTCGATCATGGTGTCGGCGTGCTCGGCGTACCGCGGGTTGCCGATGGTCAGGTTCGTGACCATCTCCACCAGCCCGGCGGCCACGGCGACCTGCAGTGCGGCGGCGGCCCCGCCGCCCGGGGCGGGCGCGGCGGACGCGAGATCCTCGAGCCAGTCGCCGATCCGCTGGTCCTCCACGGTGACTCCTCTGTGTGTAACGGCGGATCTGCGCGATTATCCGGCGTCGTCATTGACCCGGCCGTCCTCGGCCCGCCAGCCCAGAGTTAACCAGACGCGGCCGTCGCGCCCGTCCCGGGCACGGGCTGTCGGCTGGGCGGACGATCCGCCGCGCCATCGGATTACGCGGTACGGCGAACCCGTGCCAACGCGCGGGCCGGCCTGGGGCCCCGTTCGGGTGGACCGGTTCGCTTGCGATGGTTTGACGCGTTCGCGTCACATTCCTGACGCATTGGCCCCGTAGACACTCCCCGTAACCACAACGACGTGGCGAGGAGGTACCACCGATGCGGGGGATACGTGGGTCGCGGATGACCGTGGAGGCGGTCACACCGCGTATCGATTCACAGCGACGGTGCCGCTGCACCGCCGTGATCGTGTGGGACGAGGTGTACGGCTGGCTGCATGCGGGGGCGCCGGCCGACGGGTGCCCGATACCCCACCCGGTCGGGTAGTAGCCGGTCACCGTCAGGCGACGGTGATCGCGGTGTCGTCCACCACGAACGACGTCTGCAACGACGAGTCCTCGGTCGCGTTGAACATGACGGTCACCGTCTGTCCGATGAAGGCGTTCAGGTTGACCGTCCGCTGCACGTACCCGGTGGCCGCGTTGAGGTTGGAGAAGGTCGCCAGCGACGCGGTCCCGGCCGTGATGGTCAGCGTGTCGAACGCGGTACTGGTGGTGGTCTCGGCCGTGTCGATGTGCAGCCAGAACGACAGGCTGGCCGAGGTACACGTGCTCGGGACAGTCACCGACTGGCTCAGCGTGTCGGTGTGGGCCACCCCGTACCCGTCCAGCCACGCTTTCCACGAGCCGCCGTGTGCCGGCTGTGCGGGTGTGTTGTCGACCACGCCGGCCGTGGCCGCCCACGGCGTCGCGCTGCCGGTCTCGAAGCCGGCGTTGCCGAGAACCTGGGCCGTCGCGCACCCGATGGCGAGCGGACTCACGGTCCAGGTGAAGCTGGTCGAACCGGCCGCTCCGGTGGAGTCGGTCGCGGTCGCCCGGACGTTCGCGGTACCCACCGTGGTCGGCGTGCCGGCGATGACGCCGCCGGCCGAGTTGATCGACAGGCCGGCCGGTGCGCCGGTCACGGTCCACGTGTAGGGGCCGGTCCCGCCGGAGGCCGACAAGGTCAGGCTCGCCGCGGTACCGAGGGTGGTCGACTGGTTGCCCGGACTGGCGACCGTGACCGGGGCGGGCACCGGGGCGCCCGCCGCGGCGAAGGCCGCCACGCCGTTGGGGGTGCCGAGACCGGTCGGGCCGTCCCAGCCGGTACCGGTGGTGCAGATCGGCGCGCCGCACACCCCGTTGGTACCGGACGTCACGTCGAACAGGTTGCCGGGGTGACTGTACGGGTAGGACGCCGGAAAGTCGCTCGCACCCGGGGTGCCGGCCAGCGCGTAGATCGAGGCGACAATCGGTGCCGACGCGCTGGTACCGCCGAAGACGTTCCAGCCACCCGAGCCGAAGGTGAGGTACACCGCGACCCCGGTTGCCGGGTCGGCCACCGCCGACACGTCCGACGAGGCACGGCGTGTGCAGGTGGTGGCCGGGGTCTGCCAGATCGCCTTGGTGTCGAACGCCGAGCAGCCCGACCCGGCGCCGTTCCAGGCCGACTCGGTCCACCCGCGCGCGTTGGTCGCCGTCCGCAGCGACGTGCCGCCGACCGAGGTGACGAACCGCGACGACGACGGGTACTCCGAGCCGGTACCGTTGTCGCCGGAGCTGACCGTGATCGCCACCCCCGGGTGGTTGAAGTGCACATCGTCGGTGGTCTGTCCGCTGTACTCCGGGCCACCCCAACTGTTGGACACGTACTTGGCGTGGGCCGCCGCGTAGTCGACCGCGGTGTAGAGGTCGGTCGTGGTCGGCGCGTTCGCCTCCACCAGAAGGATCTTGCAGTTCGGGCAGACCGCGGACACCATGTCGACGTCGAGCGCGATCTCGCCGGCCCACCCGACATCGGCCGCCGGCAGGGGAGCGGCCGCGCCGTTCTCGTTGACCTTCGTGAAACACCCGTTGGCGGTGGTGCACGCGGGCAGGCCGAACTGCGTCCGGTATACGGCCAGATCCGCCTCGGCATTCGGGTTGTCCATCGCGTCCACGATCGCGACCGTCGCGCCGCTACCGCCGGCGGGAAGCTTGTACGCGCTGGTCAGCTGCGCCGGGCCGAGGCCCGCCGGGGTCGCGTTCGGTACGACCGCCAGGGCGGTCTTGACGTCGGTGCGACGCAGCGACAGGCAGCGCATGACGCGGGGCGAAGCGGGCGCGGCGCAGTTGGCGGCCACGTTCCCGGCGACATTCGCGGTGACGTTCGCGGCCGACGTCTGTGCGGGGTCGGTCTGCTGGGCCGAGGCGGCCGGGGCCACCAGCAGGCCGCCGGCGATCAATGTCACCGCAGCGGCACCGGCCAGGCCGATCACAGCGTGTCTCACACGCATGCCTTGTCCTCCAGGGGTGTTGGGTGGCCGTATCGAGGCCCACCTCAATCCAACCATTGACGGCCGCGGTCGCCGAAAGGCCACGCACAACACACACAGAGGGGGTGGGCGGGCAACGTTACACCGGCTAACTTATCGATCGGTACCGTCTCCGATCGGTACCGATCGGGGGCGAGGAGCGGCGGAGGCGGCCATGGCGACCCCGGACTGGGACGAGTCGTTCGCGATCCAACTCAGCCGGCTGCGCCACGACGTCGCGATGACCCAGGAGCAGCTGGCCGACCGGGCCGAGCTGAGTGTGCGCGCCATCAGCAGTCTCGAATGCGGCGATCGGCGCCCCCGCCGGTACACGGTGCAACGGCTGGCAATAGCGCTGAGTTTGTCCGCCGAGCAGCGTGCCGTGCTGGTGGCGACCGCGGACCGCGACCGCCGCCGGTCGCGGGACGCCACGATTCTGCCAACCGCCAACGTGTCCAGGCAGACCATGGTCGGGCGCGGGTCGGAGATCAACGACCTGCGGGTACATCTCGCGGGCGCCGGGCCGCCGGTACTCGCCTACGTCGGCGAGCCCGGAATCGGCAAGTCGCGACTGCTCGCCGAGGCGGTAGCGGTCGCCGCCGATCGGGGTACTCCGCTCGTGGTCGCCGCCGCCCGGCGCGACGATACCGGGCTCGCGCCGATGGCCGAGGCGCTGGCTGACCAGATCCGGCGCATGCCAGGCCGCGTACTCGCCGCGCGGCTGCGCGGCTGCGTCGGGCTGGACCTGCTCCTACCGGAGCTGGCCGGGCAGGTACCCGGGCTGGAAGTTACCGCACCCGACCAGACCCGGCGTCTCGGGTTCGCCGCGGCCGTCCGGTTCGTCGACGCGATCGCCGGCGACGGGCGACTGCTGCTGGTCGTCGACGACGCCCAATGGGCCGGCCCGGACGCCGTGGATCTGCTGACCCACCTGGTGCGTCAGGTTCGGGCGCAGCTCCGGGTGGTGGTCGCGTACCGCCCGGCGGAGATCGTTGCGGGGAGCCGGATCGGGCACTGTATCGACGAGTTGACACGCCTCAATCTGGTTCGTACCCGGGTGCTCCGACCGCTCGGCCCGGCCGACGCCGACGCACTGGTCAAACTGGAAGGCATCGGATTCACCGAGCAGCAGCGGGCCCGGGTGGTACGGCGGGCCGGCGGTGTGCCGCTGTTTCTGGTGGAACTGAGTCGTGCCGGGGCCGGGCACTCCGCGCCCGACGGGGACGTGCCGTGGCACCTTCGCCTGACGATCGGTCAGGAGCTGGCCGCGCTGCCCCGGCCGGTCGTCACGATGCTGCGGCGGATGGCGCTGCTCGCCGCCACCGTACCGGTCGAGCGGCTGGTCGCCGACGACATGTCCCCCGGTCAGGTGCTGGATTGTCTGGATGTGGCACTACGTTTCGGCATCCTGCACGAGACCCGGCGCGGCTTCCGGTTCCGGTACCCGCTGGTGCGCGAGGTCCTTTCGGACCGGCTCGGTCCCGGCCGGCGGCGGCTGCGGCTCGGCGAGCTGCGACTCGACGGTCCAACGCGTCGCCGAACAACGTTTTGAAAGGCGGCCGCTCCTGATGGGACCGAGATGCGCGCCGTCGTGGAAGCCGTTCCCGACAGGGGGTACCGTAATTTCGGCACCGCCCGTGATTGTCCGTTAACCGAAATGCGCTGTCGGGTCCGAGGATTCACGGCAATGCGCGGTAATGCATTACGGTTGCGTTGTCGCGCACGCCAAATGCCGCCGAGTCGTGGCAGACTTCAAGTGATCACGAGGTGCTCGTGTTCCGTGTTGTCGCTACCCCGAATCTTCCGACGGGTCGCGACCGATCGTTCCACCTCCATGGAGGCCCCACCGTGGCTGGATACACCATCACCATCGCCCCTACTGACGACGAAGCCGGAGCGCAGACCACCATTCGGGTGGACACGGCTTCGGGCACCACCCGCATTACCGAACTGACCGTCCGTGCGGTCGACGGTGGCGGGCTCTCCCCGCAACAACTCCCATCGCTGAATCTCGACCAGCTCATTGCCGCACTGGCGCCACCGCTGACGACGGCGATCGCCGCCACGCCGGCCGCCACCGAAACACCGTCGGCACCCGCCGGCGCGCCGGAACCGGGGGTCTCGCAGGACCCCTCGGCACCGGTCGCGGCACCGTCGGCCCGGGCGAGCCGGCCCAGGGCCAAGAAGGTCGCGCGCAAAGGGGCCCAGAAGGCACCCGCGCGTAGTCGACAGGCCAAAGTGGCGGCAGCCGAGGAATCGTCCAACGGTCGTCGTGCCTACCGGCGGATGCCGGAGCCCGACGAGGTACTGACCGCGTACCGCGAAGCTGGCGGTACGACGGCACTGGCCCGATACTTCGGTGTGCCGCGGCACACCGCGACCGGTTGGCTTCGCCGCCTGCGTAGCCAAGGCCTGCTCGACGCCTAGCGACCACCGACGTCGGGAAAGAAGGGTCTCCCCACACCGCACCGGCGGAGTGGGGAGGCCCTTTCGGTTCGCCGGGCCCGCTGCCCGACCGGAGTATGTCCGGGTCGGCCGTCCGACCGATGCCATCCGCCCGCAACGTGGGCCATGCGGGATTCGACGCTCGGCGGTGGCGGGTCGCCGGGCCCCGGGTGGCGTGTACAGGGGCATTACGCGGCCCGGACCGAGCGCGTCACCGCCGACAAATGACCGATGGCGCGCGCCGACCACCGGATGCCCCGCCGACCCGAAAGTCGGTGACCTGGCGGATGTGTCGCGGGTGCGGTGGCGGCCAGGATCGAGTCAGCAAGTTGGTGACGGCCGGAGAACTCCCTGCCTGCGACTGCTCCTGACGCGTTGTGGGTGGGCGACCCTCCCGGTCCGCCGCCCCCGGTGTCGACCGTGCACCATCCGTGGCGCCCGTGGCCCCCGATCTGTGGGCCCGGGTGCCGCGCAGGTCCGAGGTGGACGGTGACTTTGGCCGAGGATGTGCGCTGTCGGCTCTTGGGCCGCTAGCCGGACCCGAACCGACGGTAGGCGTCGCGCAACCGGTCGACCAGCGTCGAGCCGCCCAGCTCGGGGCCTGGTTCGGGGAGTTGCCGGAGCAGCAGGTCGGTTTCCACGTCGAGGGTCGGCGGACGCGACGGCAGCGGTACGGGGGGCAGCCAGTACCGGTCGAGCGCGTCGGTGACCGCCGGCGTGGTCACATCGGCGAGCGCCATCGCCGACCCGATCCGGACGACCGCATCGGCAGCGGCGGAACCCGCACCCCCGCGGAGAATCCCCAGTCTGGTCAGCAGCGTTTCCCGATCGCGGCCGCGCCAGTACAGGATCTGGAATGGATCGGAATCGAACGCCTCGGCCAACAGGTAGCAGGTGGCGGCGAGGTGTTTGCAGGGCACGCTCCAGTCGGGGCACGAGCAGCCGAGCGTCAATTCACCGATCGACGCCGGAAACAGGGGCGCGCCGGCCGCGGCGAACA
>JAVHWE010000014.1:0-11870 GCA_032160285.1 Micromonosporaceae bacterium
GCCGTTGCCGGCGCCGGTCCCGTAACCGGTTCCGGTGCCGCCGCTACCCGTGCCACTCCCGTTGCCGGTGCCGTGACCGCCGTTGCCGGCGCCCGTTCCGGTTCCGCCGTTGCCGGCTCCGGTCGGGGTACCGGCGCCGTTGCCCGCACCGGTGCCGGCCCCGCCGCCGTAGCCCCCGCCGGCGTTGTGGCCGGAACCGGTGCCGGCACCGGTGCCACCGGGCGCGCAGTTGTTGTTCATCCCCGTGCCGTGACCATGGCCCCTGCCGTGCCCGTGTCCCTTGACGTGGCCCGCGCCAGCGCCATGACCACGCCCGGCGTGGTGGCCCTTGCCGGCGTTGTGGCCCTTGCCGGCATTGTGGCCGGTGCCGGCGTTGTGGCCCGTACCGGTACCGGCGGTGTAGCCGCCCGCGCCGCCGCCGTTACCGCCGTAACCCCCGGTTCCCGTGGCGGTGCCGGTGCCCGTGCCCGTGCCGCCGGCACCGTTGCCACTGCCACTGCCACTGCCACTGTCACTGCCGTTGCCGTTGCCGGCGTAGGCCGCCGTGACCTTGGCCCGGTCGGCGGCGCTGACGACGCCGTGGCTCGGCATGGGTGTACGGGTACTGGTCGCGTCCAGTCGGCCGGTCGCCTCGCCGACGAAGTTCCGGTCGCACATCCTGGGGCGGGACAGCGCCCCGGTCGCGCCGTGGTCGGCGGCGAAAATGGTCGGGTCCAGACCGGCCGCGACGAACGCGGAGCCGAGCGAGGGTACGCCCGCCGGCAGGAGGTCGATTGGCTGCGCCGCGTACGCCGCGCCGACCGGCAGCACACACGCGCCGCCGATCGCTCCGGCGGCCATTGCCCTGACAAGTACCTTCATCGTGATGTCAACCCCCGCGCAGTCGGCCCCATAAGGCTTCATATCGGATATCCAATAAGCGATCGTACTAAGTACGGATTCAAGGCACCTTAGTAGAGCAATGGCGCGGTACGCCAGTCGCTCACACGTCCCGGTGACACCGGCGGCGACAAGACGGCACGGCACGGCACGTTTCCGGCGGCACAAACGGCCTGCCGGTCGTGTTGGATCGGGTCATGGAGAATGAAACCAAACGAACCGAACTACCCCGGACCGACGACGAGTGGCGGGCGACCCTGACACCGGCCGAGTTCCGCGTGCTGCGCGAGGCCGGCACCGAAGCGCCGTGGACCGGCGAGTACGTCTCGACCAAGACCACCGGCGTGTACCGCTGCCGCGCCTGCAACGCCGAACTGTTCGCCAGCGACACCAAATTCGAGTCGCACTGCGGCTGGCCGTCGTTCTGGGGTCCGCTCGCCGAGGACCGGGTGCGCTACATCGAGGACAGCACGCTGGGCATGCGCCGCGTCGAGGTGCGCTGCGCCCGGTGCGATTCGCACCTCGGCCATGTCTTCGACGGCGAGGGGTACCCGACCCCGACCGACCAGCGGTACTGCATCAACTCGATCAGTCTGACCCTCGAACCGGCGGCGGACCAGCCCGGATGATCCTGCGCGCGGCCCGGTTCGCCGAACTCGACCCCGCCACCCTGTACGCGCTGCTGCGGCTGCGGGTCGACGTGTTCGTCGTCGAACAGGCCTGCCCGTACCCGGAGCTGGACGGTCGTGACCTCGAACCCGGCTCCGTCCACCTCTGGCTCGACAACGGCGACGGCCCAGCCGCGTACCTGCGGATCCTCGACGAACCCGCCGTGGTCACCGCCGAGCCGGCCGTAGCGCGGATCGGCCGGGTGTGCACGGCCATCGCCCATCGCGGCGCCGGCCACTCCGAACGCCTGCTGACCGCGGCCCTCGACCTGGTCGGCCACCGGCCCTGCGTCGTCAACGCCCAGTCACACCTGGCCGATTTCTACGCCCGCCACGGCTTCCGGCCCACCGGCCCGCAGTTCTTCGACGACGGAATCCCCCACCTACCGATGCACCGACCGCCGACGGCGGGCGCGCCGACCTGACAGCCGGCTGGGCCTCCCGACAAGCCAGCTACGGCAGCGTGGCCACGATCTCGGTGACGGAGCGTCGACGGCCGGTGTAGAAGGGGATCTCCTCGCGGACGTGCCGCCGGGCGCCGGAGGCGCGCAGGTCACGCATCAGGTCGACGATCCGGTGCAGCTCGTCGGCCTCGAAGGCGAGCATCCACTCGTAGTTTCCGAGCGCGAACGCCGCGACCGTGTTGGCCCGGACGTCCGGGTAGCCCCGCGCCAGGTGACCGTGCTCGGCGAGCATGTCACGCCGCTCGTCGTCGGGCAGCAGGTACCACTCGTAGGAGCGCACGAACGGGTACACGCAGACGTAGTCGCGGGCCGGCTCACCGGCCAGGAACGCGGGCAGGTGGCTCTTGTTGAACTCCGCCGGCCGGTGCAGCGCCATCGACGACCACACCGGCGCCAGGTGCCGGCCCAGCGCCGTCCGCCGGAACATCCCGTACGCCTCCTGGAGCGCGTCGGCGGTCGGCGCGTGCCACCAGATCATCAGATCGGCGTCGGCGCTCAACGCCGAGACGTCGTAGGTGCCGCGCACCACCACGTCTTTGCCGGCGAGCTGCTCGATCAGCGCGTCGACCTCCGCCGTGACCTCGCCGCGAGGGGCCGGCCCGAGCTGGTCGGCCACCCGGAACACCGACCACAGCGTGTACCGGATGGTGGCGTTCAGGTCGCGGATGCGGGACGCGTTGGTCTGGGAGTCGGTCATGTCGTCAATCCTCGCAGAACCTCATGCCGCGCAGGACGTCGTCCGCGGCGGTGAATCCGGATCGTACACAGGCCGGGATGCCGACCCCGTCGTAGGCGGCACCGGCCACCGCCACCGTTGGCGGCAGCGCCGATCGAGCGGCCGCCACCCGGTCGAGGTGGCCGGGCGCGTACTGCGGCAGCGCGCCTCCCCAGCGGTGCACCCGGGTATCCACCGGCGCCGGCAGCGGCCGGCCCAGCAGCGCGGCCAGCTCGTCGGCCGCGAGTACGGCGAGGTCGGCGTCGTCGCGTTGCAGCACGGATTCGTCGCCGTACCGGCCGATCGACGCGCGGACCACGGTGACGCCGGCCCGGCGCAGGTGGGCCCATTTGCGGTCGAAGAAGGTGGCCGCCTTCACCGCGTACCCCTCGGTCGCCGCCACCAGGAACCCGGACAGCTCGGGCAGGTCCACCTCCGGCAGCGCCAGCGTGACCAGCGCGACGCTGGCGTAGTCGAGGCGGCCCACCAGTTCGGCCGCGGCGGGGTGGACATCGGACAGCAGCCGCCCGGCCGGCCGGGCCGGCACCGCCAGGATCACCGCGTCCGCGTCGAGCAGTTCGGGGCGTCGGGTGTCGCCCACGGTGAGCTGCCAGCCGGGCCCGACCCCGATGACCGACCGGACCGGCAGGCCCAGCCGGATGTCGGCCCCCGCGATCGCCGTCACGGTGGCCGCGACCAGCCGGCCCAGCCCACCGACCAGGGTGCCGAAGATCGGGCCGGCGTCGTCCGGGCGACGCGCCAGCGCGGCGCGCACGGCACCGGTCAGGGTGTGCTCGTCACGGCAGGCCGCGGCGAGTGCGGGCATCGTCACGTCGATCGACAGGTCGTCGGCACGGCCCGCGTACACCCCGCCCAGCATCGGGTCGACGAGCCGGTCGACGATCTGGTCACCCAGGCGGGCACGCACCAGCGTGCCGACCGCGACGTCCGCTCCCGCGGGCAGCACCGGGTGGCCGTCGTCCGAATCGCGGCCGGGGTCCACGGCGGCCACGCCGGCAAGCAGGCCGAGGTTTCCGGGTACCCCCATGAGGGTGCCGCCGGGCAGCGGCCGGAGCTGGCCGTCGGCGGCGATGGCCGCCCGCTGCAGCGCCGGATACACCACCGAGTCGCCGAGCCCGACCGCTTCGACCAGCTCGACGGCGGCGCTGGGCATTCCCTCCGTATCGCGGACCGCGAATGCCTCGGCGCCCAGTTCGACCGGTCCACCGGCGATCTCATCGGTGTGCAGCTTGCCGCCGAGCCGGTCCGCGCGTTCCACGACGGTGACCTCGGCGCCCCGTTGGACCAGCCGGTACGCGGCGGCCAGCCCGCTGATCCCGCCGCCGACGACGACAATGCGCATCCACCCATCCAACCGCACCGGTGGTCGCACCACACGGGTGACTGCGTAAGGTTTCCCGCGTGATGACGGATCCGTCCCGGGTCGCCGCGATCACCGGCGCGGCGCAGGGCATCGGCCGGCGGACCGCCGAGGTGCTGGCCGCCGAGGGGTACCTGCTCGCGCTTCTCGACCGGTCCCCGATCGCCGACGTCGACGCGCTCTGCCGGGTCGGTGACGTGGCCGACGCCGATGACGTTGCGGCGTTCGCGGCGGCGACCAGGGACGCGTACGGCAGGGTCGACGTCCTGGTCAACAACGCCGGTATCGCGTCGATCGGGCCGGCCGAGGAGATGTCGGCGGCCCGCTGGCGTGAGGTGATCGACGTGAACCTGACCGGGCCGTTCCTGCTGTCGCAGGCGTTCGGCCGGCAGATGCTGGCCCAGGGCCGGGGCAGCATCGTCAACATCGCCTCGGTCGCCGGCCTGCGCGGCATCGCCGACCGGGCCGCCTACAACGCGAGCAAGCACGGCCTGATCGGGCTGACCCGTACCCTCGGGGTTGAATGGGGTGGCCGCGGGGTGCGGGTCAACGCGGTCTGTCCCGGCTGGGTCAAGACCGGAATGGACGTGGAGTCGCAATCGTCGGGTGCGTACGGTGACGATGACATCACCGAGCACGTACCGTCGGGCCGGTTCGCGAGCCCCGACGACATCGCACAGGCGGTGGCCTACCTCGCCGACGACCGTCGCAGCGGCTTCGTCAACGCGACGACGCTCTCCGTCGACGGCGGCTGGGCGGCGGACGGCAGCTGGCCCGCCCTACGCCTGGCCACGCGCAGCCGATAGCGGGTACCCGGGCAACGGATCGCACAAGTGTCCGATGATCTCGGACCGTGCGGCGGTTACCCCGCCCGCCGGTCGGCGGAAGACTGCGCTGCGTGGACCTCATCGACCTGGCCGGCAACGCGCTCGAGTTCTGCGACGACCTCGCGGACGCGGTGGCGTGGTGCACCGAGCCGGCCGCGCTGGCGACCGTGCTCTCGCTGGTCGACCACCCGGAGCCGGCGGTGCGGCGGGCGGTGGCCCAGGTCGCGGCGAGGCTGACCGTCGCGCCGCGCCCCGCCGAGGTGGTGCGGACCCTCATCGTGCTCAGCGCCGACCCGGATCCTGACGTCCGTGACAGTGCCTGCTACGCGCTCGGCAGCCGACTGTCCGAGGTGGACACCGACGCGCTGCGCGACGCGCTCGCCGCCCGGCTGCACGACACGCACCGCGAAACCCGCGGGGAGGCCCTGCTCGGCCTCGCCCGCCGACACGACGCCCGGGTACTGCCGGTGCTCCGCAGGTACCTGCTCGGTGCCAACGTGTGGCTGATCGAGCTGGTGGCCGCCGGGGCGACCGGCGACCCGTCGCTGCACCCGCTGGTACGCGCGCAGCTCACCGGCTGGCACGACGACGTGGTACCGAAGGTGTGCGCGACCCTGCGCCTGACCGACCCGGAGGGACTCGGCGACGACCTCGTCGAGGGCCTCGCCGAGTGGTACGCCGGCCCGGTGACCCGCCGGATCACCGACCGGTACTGGTGGTCGGTGGCGCTCAACGTCCTCGAACAGGCCGAGTACCGCTCGGTCGAACTGGCCGCCGCGGTGCGGCGGCGGATGGACGGGGCGGCCGGCGCGGACTCCGCGTCGGTCGACCGTCTCCGCGCGTCGATGCTCGGCCGGGTCGCGACCAGCCACGGTTGGATCGCGGCCTAACCGGCCGGAGCGGGCTGCCCAGCCGCCGTGGGCGGTCAGCCGCCGGAGATCTCGCCGACCGATATCTCGTGGACCAGTTCGACCACCCGGGTCAGTGCGCCGGGGTCGGTCTCCGGCATGACACCGTGGCCGAGGTTGAACACGTGCCCCGGCGCGGCCCGCCCCTGCTCGAGCACCCGACGAACCTCCTTCTCCATCACCGACGGCGGCGCGAAGAGCGTGCACGGGTCCAGGTTGCCCTGGACCGCCCGGTCCGGCCCGATCCGGCGGGTGGCCTCGTCCAGCGGCGTGCGCCAGTCCACCCCGACCACGTCCGCGCCGGCCTCGCCCATCGCCGTGAGCAGCTCACCGGTGCCGACGCCGAAGTGGATCCGGGGTACCTCGGCCAGCTCGCCCAGGACCGCGCTGGAGTGCGGCAGCACGTACCGGCGGTAGTCGGCCTCCGACAGCGCACCGGCCCAGGAGTCGAACAACTGGACGGCGGCGACCCCGGCGGCGACCTGGACCCGCAGAAACGTCAGCGTAATCTCGCCGAGCCGCCGGCACAGCGCGTGCCAGACGTCCGGTGCGCCGTACATGAGGGCCTTGGTCTTGACGTGGGTCCGCGACGGGCCCCCCTCGACCAGGTAGCTGGCCAGGGTGAACGGCGCGCCGGCGAAGCCGATCAACGCGGTGTCGGCCAGCTCCGGCAGCAGCAGCCGGATCGCCGCGGCCACGTAGTCGACCTGGTCGGGCTCCAGCGGCCGGATCGCCGCCACGTCGGCGAGGCTGGTCACCGGCTTCGCCACGACCGGCCCGGTACCGGGCACGATGTCCAGGTCCACGCCGGCGGCGGCGAGCGGGACGACGATGTCGCTGAACAGAATCGCGGCGTCGACGGCGTGCCGACGGACCGGCTGCAGGGTGATCTCGCAGACCAGCTCGGGGCGCCGGCACGATTCCAGCATCGGGATGCCCGCGCGGACCTGCCGGTACTCGGGCAGGGAACGACCGGCCTGGCGCATGAACCAGACCGGGGTGTGCGCCACGGGTTCGCGCCGGCAGGCGGCCAGGAAGGGGTTCATCGCCCTCATGGTGCCACGTTGGACCGCGCGCACGGCGCCCGAGGTCGATCTTCGACGGTCGGTCCGGGTGCCCGACGTCGATAGCCGGGATCGATGTGGTGACAGTGCTCCGGCGCGGCGGCCGTCCGCAATGGGCCGCTCCGGCCTACGCTTCCGGGATGGCGCCATCGACCGTCACCCCGGAGACGTTCACCCGCGCCGTCGCCGGCCTGCACGCCGTCGCGCCCCGGCCCGAGATCATTCTGGAGGAGTCGTCGGCGCCGCAGCGGCTCGCGCCGTTCGGGTACTCGCTCAGCGGCACCGTGCTGCGTGACGGTGACGAGGTGGCCACCGGCCGCCTGATCCTGCTGCACGACCCGGCCGGCCACGAGGCGTGGCACGGCACGATGCGCCTGGTCACGTACGTGACCGCCGAGCTCGAACCGGAGCTGGCGACCGACCCGATGCTGCCGGCCGTCGGCTGGAGCTGGCTGGTCGACGCGCTGGACACGAGCGGTGCCGCGCACACCGCGATGGGCGGTACCGTCACGCAGACCCTGTCGACCCGCTTCGGTGACCTGGCCGGGCCACCCACGTCCGCCGACATCGAGATCCGCGCCTCGTGGACGCCGCTCGACGACGACCTACGCACGCACCTCGAGGGCTGGTGCGGCCTGCTGGCCTCCACCGCCGGCCTCCCACCCCCCGGCGTAACCGCACTACCCGACCCCCGCCCCAACGTCCCCGCCACCGACGCGCCGTAACCGCTCCCCTTGCGATCTTGGACAGTTGTCCGACCCCTGGATGGCGCCGGAGCCCAAGATCGACAGATGCGTGGCGGGCGGGGCGGTGGAAAGGCGGCGCGCCGGTTGGGGGTGCGGGTGGATTGCTCCGGTGGCGCCGTACGGTAACCAGGTGACCGACGAAGACCCCCTCAGCCGTCGGGACGCTGATGAACCGACCGACGGAGCAGCCGCACCGGCGACCACCGCCGCCCCCGCCGCCCCCGCCGCGGTCCTGCTCACCGCGCCCCGTGACGGCACCCCGCCGCCCGTGACCACGGCCGCCGAGCTGACCGAGGTCGCGCGGCGGTTCGCGGCCGGCACCGGCCCGGTGGCGGTGGACGCCGAGCGGGCCTCGGGGTACCGGTACAGCCAGCGCGCGTACCTGATCCAGCTGCGCCGCGAGGGCGCCGGTACCGTCCTGATCGACCCGATCCCGCTGCCCGACCTGCGGGAACTGGACGAGGCGATCGCCGCGCCGGAGTGGGTACTGCACGCCGCGAGCCAGGATCTGCCCTGCCTGTGGGAGCTGGGTCTCAAGCCGCGCCGGCTGTTCGACACCGAGCTGGCGGCCCGGCTGGCCGGGTTCGAACGGGTCGGCCTGGCCGCGCTGACCGAGTCGCTGCTGGGGTTCGCGCTGGAGAAGCACCACTCGGCGGCGGACTGGTCGACCCGGCCGCTGCCGGCGTCCTGGCTGAGCTACGCCGCGCTGGACGTCGAGCTCCTCATCGACCTGCGCGACCTGCTCGCCGCGGAGCTGGAGCGGCAGGGGAAGGCGCAGTGGGCGGCCGAGGAGTTCGCGGCGCTCGTGGCCGGTGCCGGCGAGCCTCCCCGCCTGCGACCGGACCCGTGGCGGCGGACCTCCGGCATCCACCGGGTCCGGGGCGCGCGGGCACTGGCGCGGGTGCGGACTCTCTGGTACGTGCGGGACGAGATCGCGGCGCGCCGCGACAGTACGCCGGGTCGGGTGCTCCCGGACACGGCCATCGTGGCCGCCGCCGAGGCCGACCCGCACGACGAGCGGTCCCTCATCGCGCTGCCGGGCTTCGGCGGCCGATCCGTGCGCCGCTTGACCGGCACCTGGCTCGACGCGCTGGCCCGGGCCCGGCTGCTGACCGACGAGGAGCTGCCGAGCACGCCGCCGTCGGACGGGCCGCCCCCACCGCACCGGTGGGCCGAGCGGGACCCGGCCGCCGCGGCACGGCTGACCCGCAGCCGGGAGTTCGTCACCCGGGTGGCGGCCGCGCACACCCTGCCGCCGGAGAACCTGATCAGTCCCGACTCGGTACGCCGGTTGGCGTGGACCCCGCCGGAGCCGCTGGACACCGACGCCGTCCGGGTGGTGCTGGCCGGCTTCGGCGCGCGGCGCTGGCAGGTCGACCTGATCGCGGCCGGCTTGACGGCAGCGCTGCGCCTGCCGGAGTAGCGGCCTGCCGCAGTATGGCGGGCGGCGGCGTTCGGCGGACGCGGCCGGTACGCGCGGGTGAGACTTGGTGTGGGTCGTGCCACACGCCCATCCCGGTCAATCGTCGATATACCGACGAGTAACATGAGCCGAAAGACCGCCCGCGAGGAGGCTCTCCGTGCCCCGTACCGTCCGCGATGTCGTGTTCGTCGACGGCGTACGTACCCCCTTCGGCAAGGCCGGGGGCGTCTACGCCAACACCCGCGCCGATGATCTCGTCATCCGCTGCATCCGTGAGCTGCTCCGGCGAAATCCGCAGCTGCCGCCCGAGCGGGTCGACGAGGTGGCCATCGCTGCGACAACCCAGATCGGCGACCAGGGCCTCACTCTCGGCCGTACCGCCGCCCTGCTCTCCGGCCTGCCGAAGAGCGTCCCCGGGTACTCGATCGACCGGATGTGCGCCGGCGCGATGACCGCCGTGACCAACGTCGCGGCCGGCATCGCCATCGGCGCCTACGACATCGCCATCGCCGGCGGGGTCGAGCACATGGGCCGCCACCCGATGGGCGAAGGCGTCGACCCCAACCCGCGGATCCTGGCCGAGAAGCTGGTCGAGGAGTCCGCGCTGGTGATGGGCGCGACCGCGGAGAACCTGCACGACCGGGTACCGCACATCACCCGGGAACGCGCCGACGCGTTCGGCCTCGCCTCGCAGCAGCGGACCGCCAAGGCGTACGCCAACGGCAAGCTCCAACCCGACCTGGTCTCGGTCGCGGTGCGCGACCCGGCGACCGGCTGGGATCTCGCGAGCATCGACGAGGCCCCCCGCGAGACCAGCATGGACAAGCTCGCCACGCTGAAAACGCCGTTCCGCCCGCACGGGCGGGTCACCGCCGGCAACGCCGCCGGACTCACCGACGGGGCCACCGCCGCGCTGCTCGCCGCCGAGGAGGTGGCCCGCGAGCTGGGCCTGCCGATCGGGATGCGGCTGGTCAGCTTCGGGTTCGTGGGGGTCGAGCCCGAGGTGATGGGCATCGGCCCGATCCCGTCGACCGAGAAGGCGCTGCGCCTGGCCGGCCTGACCATCGACGACATCGGCCTGTTCGAACTCAACGAGGCGTTCGCGGTGCAGGTGCTCGCGTTTCTCGACCACTTCGGCATCGCCGACGACGATCCGCGGGTCAACCCGTGGGGCGGCTCGATCGCGGTCGGCCACCCGCTGGCCTCGTCGGGCGTACGGCTGATGACGCAGCTGACGCGCCTGTTCGCCGAGCACCCCGAGGTGCGGTACGGGCTGACCGCGATGTGCATCGGCATCGGCATGGGCGGCACGGTCATCTGGGAGAACCCCACCTGGACGGGGTCCGGGCAGGGTCAGCGAGAGGGGTCCAACGCATGAGCGAGATCGTCACCAGGGCGCTCGTACGGTACGTCCGGGTACCCGGCCTCGACGGCGAGGCTGCACTGATCACCCTGGACAACGGGTTCGACCACAAGAAGCCCAACACGCTCGGCCCGGAGGGGCTGGCCAGCCTGGACCACGCGATCAGCACCGCGCTGGCACGCGAACCGCGGTTCATCGCGGTGACCGGCAAGCCGTACATCTTCTGTGTCGGCGCCGACATCACGGTCATCCCGCAGGCCCGGTCGCGGGCGGACGCCCTGGAGATCGGGCAGCTCGGGCACCGCGTGTTCGCGCGGTTGAAGGATTCGACGATTCCCACGTTCGCGTTCGTCAACGGCGCGGCGATGGGCGGCGGACTGGAACTGGCGCTGCACTGCCACTACCGGACCGTGTCCGGTGGTGCCGCCGCGCTGGCGCTGCCGGAGGTATCGCTCGGGCTGGTCCCGGGCTGGGGCGGCACGCAGTTGCTGCCCAACCTGATCGGCATCGCGCCGGCGGCTGGAGTGATCATCCAGAACCCGCTGATGCAGAACAGGATGCTCAAGCCGGCCCAGGCCCACGAGATGGGTATCGCCGACGTCCTGTTCGAACCGGCCGACTTCCTGGAACGGTCGCTGGCCTGGGCCGCGGGGGTGGTCGGCGGTGCCGTCGCGGTGCCCCGACCCGAGGTCGACCGGGACATGTGGGACGGCGTGCTGTACTTCGCGAAAAAGCAGCTCGACGACCGGCTGCACGGCGCGCACCCGGCCGCGTACCAGGCCCTCGCGCTGCTCGGCCTGGCCGGCACGGCGAGCTTCGCCGACGGTACCGCCGCCGAGGACTCCGCCCTCGCCGACCTGGTGATGAGCGAGGAGCTGCGCAGCGGGCTGTACTCGTTCGACCTTGTGCAGCGCCGGGCCAAGCGACCGGTCGGTGCGCCCAGCTCCGCCCTGGCCCGCGACGTCACCAAGGTGGGCATCGTCGGCGCCGGCCTGATGGCCAGCCAGCTCGCGCTGCTGTTCGCGCGGCGGTTGGAGGTACCGGTCGTGCTGACCGACCTGGACCAGAGCCGGGTCGACAAGGGCGTCGGGTATGTCCACGCCGAGATCGACAAACTGGTCTCGAAGGGGCGCCTCGGCGAGAGGCCGGCCGCGAAGCTGCACGGCCTGGTCACCGGCTCCGTGGACAAGGCCGTCTTCGCCGACGCCGACTTCGTGATCGAGGCCGTCTTCGAGGATCTGAAGGTCAAGAAGCAGGTCTGGGCCGAGGTCGAGAAGATCGTCAGCCCCGAGGCGGTGCTCGCGACCAACACCTCGTCGCTACCGGTCGGCGAGATGGCCGCCGACCTGGCGCACCCCGAACGCCTGGTCGGCTTCCACTTCTTCAACCCGGTCGCGATCATGCCGCTGCTGGAGATCGCCCGCGCCGAGCG
>JAVHWE010000022.1:0-7653 GCA_032160285.1 Micromonosporaceae bacterium
AGGTTGTAGACGTTGTTGGACCAGTTCTGGATGGTCGTGTACCGGCAGCGGGCGCCCTTCTTGACGATGATCTCCACCACGGCGGAGTGCAGCGAGTCGGATGAGTAGATCGGCGCCGTGCAGCCCTCCACGTAGTGCACATATGCGTCTTCGTCGACGATGATCAGGGTCCGCTCGAACTGACCCATGTTTTCGGTGTTGATCCGGAAGTAGGCCTGCAGGGGGATGTCGACGTGCACCCCCTTGGGCACGTAGATGAACGATCCACCTGACCAGACCGAGGTGTTGAGCGCGGCGAACTTGTTGTCACCCACCGGGATGACGGTGCCGAAATACTCGCGGAACAGGTCCGGGTGTTCCTTCAGCGCGGTGTCCGTGTCGAGGAAGATCACACCGAGCTTCTCCAGCTCCTCGTTGATCTTGTGGTAGACCACCTCGGACTCGTACTGCGCGGCCACCCCGGATACCAGGCGCTGCTTCTCCGCCTCCGGGATGCCCAGCTTGTCGTACGTGTTCTTGATGTCGTCGGGCAGCTCTTCCCAGGTCGCCGCCTGCTTCTCGGTCGAGCGGACGAAGTACTTGATGTTGTCGAAGTCGATCGCGGACAGGTCCGCGCCCCACGCCGGCATGGGCTTGCGGTCGAACAGGCGCAGCCCCTTGAGCCGGAGGTCGAGCATCCACTGCGGCTCGCTCTTCTTACCCGAGATGTCGCGGACGACGTCCTCGTTGAGTCCCCGCCGGGCCACCGCACCGGCGGCGTCGGAGTCGGCCCAGCCGTACTCGTAGCTCCCGAGCCCGGCGAGCTGCTCGGCCTGGGTGATCATCTGTTCGGTCATCGGGCGGTCCTCACGATGTGATCGGTCGTGTCGTGATCGGGTCTGGCCGGTTCAAAATCGGGGTGTTCGGGCTCGGGCCGACCGGAGCCGTCGCGCTGTGGGTCACCAGCCGCGGGTGGCGGTGGAGGTCCGGACGGCCCGACCGACCGCAGCCGGTGGGCCGGGATGTGCGTCGTGCAGATACCGTCGCCGTTGGCGATGGTGGCCAACCGCTGCACGTGCGTACCCACCAGCCGCGAGATGACCCTGGTCTCGGCCTCGCACAGCTGCGGAAACTCGGCCGCCACCTGGGCGACCGGGCAGTGGTGCTGGCAGAGCTGCCCACCCGACGCGATCGCGGACGCGCCGGCAGCGTACCCCTCGGCGGTGAGCGCGCTGGCGAGCGCCTCCGCCCGGGCGAGCGGATCGTCGCCGGCCTCCAGCATGGCGGCCCGACAACGCTCCTCCAGGCCGGCGACCTGCGCGGCGGCAAAGGAGCTGACCGCCGCCGGGCCGTCGTGCTGGGCGATCCACCGCAGCGCGGCGGTGGCGATGTCGTCGTAGGTGTGCGGAAGCGACTCGCGGGCGGTCGCCGTGAGGGAGAACACCTTCGCCGGCCGGCCCCGCCCGCGCGGGCCGCGAACCGGCCGCTCACGCGCCTCGGCCAGCCCGTCGGCGAGCATGGCGTCGAGATGCCGGCGGATCCCGGCGCAGCTCATCCCGAGGGCGCCGCTGAGTTCACTGGTCGTCGCCGATCCACGCTCCAGGAGCAGCTGGGTGAGCCGGTCGCGGGTACGACCGTCGGCCGGATCCCGATCATGGGCTCCGGCGCGCTCAGTCAGCACTGCCGCGTATTTCACAACGCCAGTGTTACTTATTTCGTGGGGTGGGTGCAAATCGCGGCGTCCGGCCGGCTCGGCTCCCGGCGGCCGGGCTCACCGGCGCGGGGTCATACCATCGGCCGGTGAGTACCGTCCGTCGACTTCTCCGCGCCCCCGCGCTGCTCCGCCGCCTGGCGCTGGCCTCCCTGCTGGCCAATGTCGGCCTGGTGGTGACCGGTGGCGCGGTCCGGCTCACCGGATCCGGCCTGGGCTGCCCCACCTGGCCCCGGTGCTCGGCGGGCTCGTACGTCACCACCAGCGAGATGGGCGTTCACTGGAGCGTCGAGTTCGGCAACCGCACCCTCGGCGTCGCGGTCGGTCTCCTGGCCCTGGCCTGCGTCGTCGTCGCCGCCTACCAGCCGACGCCGCGCCGCCCGCTGGTTTTCTGGTCGGTGCTGGTCCTCGCCGGCATCCCGGCACAGGCGGTGATCGGCGGCATCACGGTACTGACCAGGCTGAACCCGTGGATCGTCGGTTGCCACTTCCTGGCGTCCGCCGCGGTCATCGCGGCGGCGTATCAGCTGACGATCCGGGCCACCGCCGCCGCGCGCGCTCCCGCCCCCGCGCACCCTCCCGCCGCCGCGGTACCGGTCGACCCGGACCGGCGGCCGGTTCAGCTTGCCCGGCCGCTCGTCCTGCTGGCCCGGCTGGTGGTGCTGGCCTCCGCCGCCGTACTGGCGGCCGGCACCGTGGTCACCGGGAGCGGCCCGCACGCCGGTGACGCGACCGCCCGCCGGACCGGTCTGGATCCGCAGGGGATCGCGCAGATCCACGCCGACCTGGTGTTCCTGCTGATCGGGCTGTCGACCGCACTCTGGTTCGCGCTCCGCGCGGTCAACGCACCGGCCGGGCCGCGGCGGGCGGCGGCCTGGCTGCTCGGTGCCGAACTCGCGCAGGCGACGATCGGCTTCGTGCAGTACCTCACCCACCTGCCGGCGCCGGTCGTGGAGCTCCACCTGCTCGGTGCGGCCCTGGTCTGGCTGGCCGCCCTGGGCGTGCTCGACACCACCCGGACCGCCGAGCCCCCGCCGGTGCGGTCACCCGTCACCGCGACGGCGATGTCCACCGCGCCGTGATCAAATCCCCGACGCCCGACGCTCACAAGATCAGCGAACACACCGGCGAAAAGAGTGCGACCCGGGCCTCGCGGCCCGGGTCGCACGGATGGACGGATACTTTTCGATCATCGTGAGAGAGAACGTCGACCCATCGAGCGCCAGAGGTCGTTGCTCGGCCGCATCTGCTCGATCAGCTCCCGTTCCCACTCGTTCTCCACGATGACGCCAGCCTTCGCGCAGGCCGACCGGGCCACGTCGGTGTCCGGGGCGAACTGGTCCGCCCAGGTGCCATCCTCACCGACGAGCACGATTCGCGCACCGCGCTTACCGACGTACTCGACAACTGCCTTGGCTCCGCCGTGCTCGCCTGCGAAAGACTTGATCCCGTCAACAAGGTTGCCGGGCACGGGCGGAGAGAGGGTCATCGTGGTATCGGAACCATCTGCCATGACGGTCACCGTAGCGGCCGGAGCCCATTTCGTCGTGACAACGCGCAGCTAATTGTGACGACAGTTACGTCATTGTTGCTTTGATGTTGGACGATTTGCGCCTGGATTGTACCACCGAATCGGATAAACATATCCAAACAAATGTCACGTGTGCCACGCTGCGGACACTCTGAGTAGCGCTCATTAATAAACGGCGTGTCGCGACCAAAAAGGACAAAGAGACATTGACGTCAGTGGATCAATGCATCGACTGAGATCGCGATCGAGAGAAGCGAAAGATAGGTCGTCGACCAGTGGAACAGGCGCATCGGGCGAACCGGTTCATCGCGCCGGGCCCGGCCATACACCCGGTGCGCCTCGACCAGCAGAAGCGCTCCGACCACCGTCGCGGTCAATCCGTACAGCGGACCCATGCCCAATGCCCACAGCGCCATCGACGCGGCAACCGTCAACCAGCTGTAGATGACCGTTTCCAGGCCCACCCGCCGCAGCGTGGCGACCACCGGGAGCATCGGGATACCGGCTCGCGCGTAGTCGTCGCGGAACGCGATGGCCAGCGCCCAGAAGTGTGGCGGCTGCCACAGGAACACCACCGCGAACATCGCCCAGGCCGGCCACGCCAGACTCCCGGTCACGGCGGACCAGCCGATCAGGACCGGCATCGCACCGCAGACACCGCCCCAGAACGTGTTCGCCGGCGTGGTGCGCTTGAGCCACCAGGTGTACACCAGGTCGTAGTAGGCGATCGCGGCCGCGGTCAGCACCGTGGCCAGCACGTTCGTGAAGACCGCCATCATGGCCACCGAGATCACGGCGAGCACCAGCCCAAACACCAGCGCGGAGCGCGGTGCGATCAGGTGCGCCGGCAGTGGCCGGTTGGAGGTACGCCGCATGAGCGGATCGATGTCGCGGTCGATGTAGCAGTTCAAGGCGTTGGCGGCGCCCGCGGCGAGCGCTCCACCGACGAGCACGACCAGCATCAACGGCCACGGCGGGACCCGGTGGCGGGCCAGCAGCATCGCCGGCACGGTCGTGACCAGCAACAGCTCCACGATCCGCGGCTTGGTCAACGACAGGTACGCCCGCAGCACCGCCCGGGGGCCCGGGCGCGGCGACCCCACGTCGGCGCGGTTGACCTGGCGCGGAGTCTCGTCGGCGGCGGACGGACCCGACGGTGACCGCCCCCGGTCGGCGAGCGTGCTCACCGCGACCGTCGGCGAACGCACGGGCCGGCTTCCGGAAATGTCACGCGGGGTTGCCACCTTCCGGGATGGGCTGTCGGGCGGGGCCAGGACCACCTGCCTGCCGCACGTACGAGACACCGCATCCTAGAACACGGTCGGTGCCCGCCAATCGTCGACCCGGCCGGCGGTCGGCCGTCGCAACAGTTCACCCGACCGGTGCGTTGGCCCGGCCTAGGGTGGGTAGGGTCATCCATGACGGCTCGCGGAGCTCTGGCGCATCCGCTGGCCGCAACCCCACGGTCAACCATGCACCGGGCCCCAACGCAGATCCAGGATAGGAGCGGCGCCGACGTGACCAAGTTGAACTGGTCCGAACTCGACAAACGCGCGGTCGACACGATCCGCGTCCTGGCCATGGACGCGGTGGAGCGGTCGGGCAACGGCCACCCCGGTACCGCGATGAGCCTGGCCCCCGCCGCGTACCTGCTGTTCCAGCGGGTGATGCGGCACGACCCGACCGATCCCGACTGGTTGGGCCGCGACCGGTTCGTGCTGTCGATGGGGCATTCGAGTCTGACCCTGTACACCCAGCTCTACCTGTCCGGGTACGGGCTGACGCTGGACGACCTGCAGCGACTGCGGCAGTGGGGCTCGCTCACCCCGGGCCACCCCGAGCACCGCCACACGCCGGGGGTCGAGACCACCACCGGGCCGCTCGGTCAGGGCCTCGGCAACGCCGTCGGGATGGCCATGGCGGCCCGCCGTGAGCGTGGCCTGTACGACCCCGAACCGGCCGTCGGCGAGAGCCCGTTCGACCACCACGTCTACGCCTTCTGCTCCGACGGCGACCTCGAAGAGGGCATCAGCCACGAGGTCAGCGCGCTCGCCGCGCACCAGCGCCTCGGCAACCTGATCGTGCTGTACGACGACAACGACATCTCCATCGAGGACGACACCGCGATCGCGAAGTCCGAGAACACCGCGGCGCGGTACGCCGCGTACGGCTGGCACGTGCTGCACGTCGACTGGCGCGGCGAGGACGGCTACCACGAGGACATCGAGGCGCTGTACGCCGCGTTCGTCGAGGCCAGGGCCGAGACCGAGCGCCCGTCCTTCATCAACCTGCGCACGATCATCGGCTGGCCCGCACCAACCAAGCAGAACACCGGTAAGGCGCACGGCTCCGCGCTCGGCGCCGACGAGGTCGCCGCCACCAAGAAGGTGCTCGGCTTCGACCCCGACCAGACGTTCCAGGTCGACGACCACGTTCTGGCGCACGCCCGCGAGGTGCTCGACCGCGGCCGCCAGGCGCACGCGGAGTGGACCAGGTCGTTCGAGCGCTGGCGCACGGCCAACTCCGACCGGGCCGCCCTGCTCGACCGGCTCTCCCGCCGGGCCCTGCCCGAGGGCTGGGCGAGCGCCCTGCCGGAGTTCGCGGCGGACCCGAAGGGGCTGGCGACCCGCGCCGCGTCCGGAAAAGTGATCAACGCCATCGCCGGCGTCCTGCCCGAACTGTGGGGTGGCTCCGCCGACCTCGCCGAGAGCAACAACACCACCATCGACGGCGACCCCTCGTTCGTACCGCCGCAGTTCGCGACCAAGGCGTTCCCCGGCGACTGGTACGGCCGGACGCTGCACTTCGGCATCCGCGAGCACGGCATGGGCGCCATCCTCAACGGCATCGTGCTGCACGGCGGCACCCGCCCGTACGGCGGGACCTTCCTGGTGTTCAGCGACTACATGCGGCCGGCGGTCCGGCTGGCCGCGCTGATGAAGCTGCCGGTCGTGTACGTGTGGACACACGACTCGATCGGGCTCGGCGAGGACGGCCCCACCCACCAGCCGGTGGAGCACCTGTCCGCACTGCGGGCGATCCCCGGCCTCGACGTGGTCCGCCCGGCCGACGCCAACGAGACGGCGTGGGCGTGGCGCCAGGCGCTCGAGCACACCGACCGGCCGACCGCGCTGTGCCTGACCCGGCAGAACCTGCCGATCATTGACCGGACCACCTACGCGCCGGCGGAGCAGACCGCCCGGGGCGGGTACGTGCTCGCCGACGCCTCCGACGCGCAGCCGAAGGTGATCCTGATGGCCAGCGGCTCCGAGGTACCGCTGATCCTGGCCGCGCGGGAGCGGCTGGAGGCCGACGGCGTGCCGACCCGGGTGGTGTCGATGCCCTGTCAGGAGTGGTTCCGGGCCCAGGACCAGAGCTACCGCCAGCGGGTACTCCCGCCCGACGTCCGGGCGCGGGTGAGCGTCGAGGCCGGTATCGCGATGTCCTGGCGCGACCTGGTCGGCGACGACGGCGAATGCGTGAGTCTGGAACACTACGGCGCCAGCGCGCCGTACACCGTCCTGTTCGAGCAGTTCGGCTTCACCCCCGACCGGGTGGTGGCGGCGGCACGTGCCGCGCTGTCGCGGGTCGGCGAGATCCAGGGCTTCACCACCGGTAACTGAGGGACCGATACGACGGAATGGTAGGGAACGACGATGAGCGACAGGTTGGCGCAGCTGTCCGCGGCCGGGGTCTCGATCTGGCTGGACGACCTGTCCCGCCAACGGCTCGCCGGCGGTGGGCTGGACAAGCTTCGGCGCGCGTGCCGGGTGGTGGGCATCACCACCAACCCGACCATCTTCGCGGCGGCGATCAGCGACGCGAACGTCTACGCCGACCAGGTGCATGAACTGGCCGCGCGCGGGATCGGGGTCGAGGAGACCACGCGGCTGCTGACCACGTACGACGTGCGTGCGGCGTGCGACGTGATGCGGCCGGCGTACGACGCGTCGCGCGGGATCGACGGTCGGGTGTCCATCGAGGTCGACCCGCGGCGGGCCTTCGACACCGACGTCACGACGGCCGAGGCCAAGGCGCTGTGGTGGCTGGTCGACCGGCCCAACCTGTACATCAAGATCCCGGCGACCATGGCGGGGCTGCCGGCGATCACCGCCACCCTCGCCGAGGGCATCAGCGTGAACGTCACACTGATCTTCAGCCTGGCTCGGTACGAGCGGGTGATGGATGCCTTCCTCACCGGCATGGAGCAGGCCCGGGCGGCCGGCCACGACCTGTCGAAGCTCGGCTCGGTGGCGTCGTTCTTCGTGTCCCGGGTGGACAGCGAGGTCGACAAGCGCCTCGACAAGATCAGTACGCCCGAGGCGCAGGCGCTGCACGGCAAGGCCGCGATCGCCAACGCCCGGCTGGCGTACCAGCTGTCCGAGCAGGTCTTCTCCAGTGACCGGTGGCAGGCCCTGGCCGACGCCGGCGC